>NZ_JADPAA010000001.1:445144-505121 GCF_015669365.1 Clostridium sp. 1001283B150210_160208_E6
CTCTCCTTCTGAATTTATTTTATTTATATCTAGCTTTTTTACAATTATGAGTTAATTATAGCATATTTTTCAAATACCGTACTATTCAATTTTCTAAGATCACTTAGTTCGCAATATCTACACAGCTTGTACTTTATTAGTATTACGCACTAAAAAATACCGCATATTCATTTTCAATAACACGGTATTTTAAGTAATTTAATATTTAATTTTATCTTCGTAGTACTTTAATATTCCTCACTAAATATACTCTACAAATTGGAATTTATCTTTTTGATTTATCTTTTCTCATTTTCCACACATTGTATAAAATATCCTTTAGAACCAGTAAGCTGTCTAATTCACTGTATTGATATTCCTGCTTTAATTCATCCAACATTACACACAATCTACGAGCATAGTTTGGATGATTAACTTCACTTTGGTATCTTAACAGAATAGGGTACTTTTTCCCCCATGCATTTGTCCAATCAATTTTTTCTTCTACTTCTTCACTGGTTTTATCAATAATCTCCTGAATCTCATTTATGTCAATGTCAAAATCAATCAGTTCATCCAACGACATATTGTACAGCACAGCCATTTTTTTCGACTGATAAATGTCAGGAACCGTTTCATCTGTTTCCCATTTTGAAATGGTCTGCCTGCTTACCCCCAGTTTCTCTGCTACGTCCTCTTGAGAAAGCCCACATTTTTTTCTTGCATGAAACAAACTGTTTCCTAGATTCATTATTTTTCCTCCTTGTCAGTTTATATTTTTATTATAATGTTTGACAAGGCCAAACTCCACCAACTATACTTATCATATTTGCCCGTATTCTTAACATGATTTAATTCACCGATGCATATAATGGATTTGCTTCTCTAACCATACCTGAATATACTTCCTTTAACTCTAAAAATGCCTCTTCAACTTCATTTGGTATATCAACATGAGCAATGAAACCTTTACCCCTAGGACCATATCCATCTTCATTATCTGCTAACCTTGGAATCTCCCCCATTAAAAGCGTTATATATCTATCCATGTCCCACATCCCCAAAATTTCATCTTCAAAAGCAAGTTTTGAGTTTTTAACAATAACTTTTGCTGAGTAAACTGCGTAATTAATAATTGTAATGTTATCATTAATATACTTGCGAAGTCCTGCTTCCATTCGATGTTGCATAGTTGAATCTTGAGCTAATAATATACTATTAAAAGAAATATTATTTTGTTTTAATAGCTCTAGAAGAAATGTTATATTGTTGCCACAATTTGTAGAATTGCACTCTAAATAATCTACTTCTAATTCGTATTTATATTTTAAGTATTTAGCAAATATTTCTGCTTCAGATAATCCATTTGTTCCAATACTCGGAAATTCTTTATTTATTTTTATGCGTAACGCTTCTGTTGTATGACCTACTCCACCTACGATTATATATTTCTTTGCAATATTATTCTTTATTGCACTTGCTAATACATCACCACCATATATAATACTTCCACCAAATAGAACCATTACATCTACTTTCGAAAAATTATATTTTCTTTCTAATTCTTCTGTGGTTAAGTATTCTATATCTCTCTTTCCACAAAATCTTCCTAATACATTTATGCAATGGGCAATCCTCTGTTTCATAAATAACCCTCCTTTAAAACTTGCTAATTAAACTTTTTTATAAATTGTAATTTAAACGTCCTTTTCTATAAAATGAACTTCATAGTTATCCCAGTATTTTTTATACACTCTGTCATCTTGTCCATCAAAATTTAATTGATACATTCTAAATGTTACTAATATATCTTTAGGTTGCCATTGTTCTTTATAAGAATATTTATAGCTCATACCTAATTGTTTCATCACTCCACCACTACGAGTGTTTTTGACATCATGTGTGGCTGTAACGTATAAAAGTCCATCTTTTTTCAACTGTCCTATAACAGCTTTACATGCTTCTGTTACAATTCCATTATGCCAGAATTCTTTCCTTAATCCATATCCCAAATCATGACTATTATCCATGCTTACGTTAACATAACCAATAGGTAAATTATCTGTTTTTAAACAAATAGCATATCTATATCCCCTATCCTTTTTATATTCTTTGATATATTTCTCATAAAAAAATGTTTCTGCTTCTTTCAATGATTTAAGAGGAAACCAGGGAAGATATAAATTTACTTCCTCATCTTTATAAATATCAAACAAAGCTTTTATATCATTCTCAGTGAATTTTCTTAATATCAATCGTTGAGTTTCTAATACTGGCGTATTCTGATTATTCATATCCTTCTCCTACTAAATTCTAATTTGTAATTTAATAAAAAACATAATCCATGTAATCGTAAAATCTTAGCTAATTATAGCATATTTCTCCAATACCCTAATATTCAATTTTCACAGATTATATTTGCTTAATTACTTCGTACTTTCTACATGGCTTGTCCTTTCTTAATATTGCACATAAAAAAATACCGTATATTCTTTTTTAATAATACGGTATTTCATGAGTTCAAATTTTAACTTTTGTATATAACAAATAATATCATTTCTAATTCCATTATTTATTTTCATGATTACTTCTATAATTAAAAATCATTCCGCTAATTAATATACACAGTGATAAAATAACACCACCTATTTTTATTGGTGCTGTAAAATCTCCATACAAAAATAATCCTATTAACCCAACTCCAACACCAATCAGCAATGGATAAATGATTTTTTTCACCATAATTATTTCTCCCTTTATTATCATTACGAATTCATTATAACATATTTTGTAAATGCCGTACTATTCAATTTTCACAGATTATATTTGCTTAATTACTTCGCACTTTCTACACGGCTTGTCCTTTCTTAATATTGCACATAAAAAAATACCGCATATTCTTTTTTTATAATACGGTATTATCGATAATCTTATTTCACAGGTTATTTAGATGGTTCAAATGTTATAGCTATCTCCCCATCTCCTACTATTCCTATTGTTTTTCCAGGTTCGATATTACGTAAGTAGAAATGATATTGATATGGTGCACTAGTTAAAAACTCAACATTCATTCCTTTATCAATAATCATAATTTTAGTAGGTGTATCATTAAGAAGCGTTATACCTATATCAACATTAGTTTTATTATCAAAACTATAAAATCCTGATTTATAAGTGTCAGAAACAGTTGGTATCTTTATTTCATTAGAAATTGTACTTGCTTTAACACTATTAGGTAATATTATAAACATTATAGCTACTATTAAAAAAAATATTTTTTTAATCATACAAATTTCTCCTTTTACCTTTACTTTTAATCTTAGTATTCGGCAAAATAGCTTTTTTATACTATTTCTCAGTGAGCCTCTCTTCAAATATCTTCAGCACTTTCTTAAGTCCATCATTCTCTTCCATCAACTTCTTATTCTCCATAGCCAAAATCAAATTCCTATTAGCATATCCACTAAGAGCAATCTCCAACCTCTTAATCCTCTTCTCATCCTCTCCATTCAAACTTACCACATCCTTATACCCAATGCTTGTCCTCACTAAACTCTAAGTTCATTAGTATATCCCAGCCTTGTCCACACGTTCCTCTTATTATCCCCACTGCTTATCCACCCCCTTCTTATCTTTGTTATCCTTATTCTCTCTATTAACTCTTCTTACCTTCTTACCTTTATTACCTTTATTATCTTTATTAACTCTATTAACTCTTCTTACCTTTTTATCTTCTTACCTTCTTACCTTGTCTCTTCTTCCCTATCTCAACCTATAGTTATTCTCAATCTTTTTAGGTATCTCCACCACATACCTCTTACACATTTCATATATTCTAGAGCCAACCCCTTCATCAACAGATAGGAGCTTGTCTACAGTAAACTCAGTAGAAACTATAATTGGTAGGCAGTTATAATACCTGTAGTTTATAATCTCAAACATTATGTTAATATCACTCTCATTTATCTTCCCTTTAAAGAGATCATCAATTAAAAGCACATCACAAACCTGATATTTATTAATAACATTTGCATAATAATCTCCATCTAACATATTCTGCTTTATTGAAGTAACCACATCTCTATAAGGCAAATACACAACATTTAACCCACTCTCAAGGAAATTTAAGCTTAGTGCAACAGCTAAGTGAGTTTTACCAGCGCCTACTTGTCCACAAAATATAATGCTATTATGCCTTGAATATCTTATAACTTCAAATTTTACATAATATGAAGATGCACTATCCTTAGCTTTTCTAGAAAAATCATTCCATACCTTATAATTACTAAATGTGTACTTGCACATGTCCACTTTAATTCCCGATTCTTTCCACTGTCCCTTTACCTTAGTAACATTTTGACATTCACATTTCACAAACAAGGCTTGGGCATGTTCCCTAGGAATTATAATCCACCCTCTATCATGACACTTTTCACACTTATATAAGGTCTTCTGCTCTTCCTCTCTCATTCTCTGACAAAACTTCTGGCTCATTTGGTTTAAATCCACTAAACTCCCCTCCATCACTAACTCCCTTCTCCTTTGGGTACCCTTCTCTTGCCCAGTTTTTAAGAATACCATTTATATACCCCATAGTAATCTTATCCACTTCAATAGCCTTATCAATTGCCATTTTCACATATTTAAGATCATACATTTTTAAAGCTAATCTTATTGATGATATATTTAGCACTCCAACTCTACCTAAAAGCTTTTCATAGTAAGATATTAATTCCATACTTTTTTTATCTATATCTTCATTCTCTTTCTTAATAGATATATTTATATATCTATTATCTTCTTCTTCTTTCTCTTTAGTTACTGTAACGTTACTTTCCATTACGTCATTTATACTCTCTTCATTTTTCTTTTTAGTTCTACATTTTGCTACCCTTTTTCTAGTTTGCTCTCTAACTCTCTCCATACCTTCTACATTTTGATATTTTTCCCAATTAACAATTCTTATAATATTATTTTTGTCAATATCTATCATACCTAAATTTCTCAGCGTTCCCACACCTAACCTAATGGAGTTTATTGGTCTATTAAATATAGTAGCTAACATTTCTTCTGTGTAAGGTTTTCCTTCTGATAAAAAAATTAAACCACCAGCATTAGTCCTTGCTGCTTGAATCAGTAACTTAATCCAAATACAAATTATAGTATCATTTTCTTGCATTGCTTCTATTAGCTTCATCTTTTCATCATGAAATATACTTGTACTTAACTTTATCCATTTTAAATCCATCGTAAGCCTTACTCCCCCAAAAAATTTATTTTTAAATTCAATTAAGCCTTCCCAAGATGCATCTAATTTCTTTACTTCACAGAAATTTATATAAGCTTGTAGAATTTTGAAATCCATTCCTCCCCCTATGATTATCCCTCACCATCTTTATTAAATAATTCATCAACAGTAAAATTTAGAGCATCTGCAATTTTATTTTTAGTGTCATTTTTTATGTTCTCCCCCTTATTTTGTTCAAGCCTTGAAATAATTGTTCGACATACCCCAGACTTTTCTGCCAGTCTTTCTTGAGTAAGCCCTTTAATAGCCCTTGCAACCTTTAAATTCATCATTTCCTCCCTATAAAAGTTAATGGTTTTTACATATTTTGTTAATATTCTTTACAAAAAGTATATCTACTAATAACACTAACTGTCAACCATTATTTTACAATTTGTAAAATTTCTTAACCTTTTGTTATTCATCTCTACTTATCGTTTACTTTTTTACACATTTTGTATATAATTCCAATTGTGAGGTGTTTTTATGGATATTAATAATAAAATAAGAAAACTTAGGTTTGAGTTGAATTTAACCCAACAAGAATTTGCAGATAGAATAGGCATATCTAGACCCTCTTTATCTAATTATGAAAAAGGTACTAGAATGCCTTCCATGACTGTAGTTCAAAAGATTTGCAAAGAATTTAATGTAAGTCTTAGCGACATAATTGATCAAGATTATTCAATTTCATCATCAGACTCTAACTTATTAAAAAAAAGTAATTTATATGAATATCAAGTTAATACTAAAAAGTCAGCTGATCATCTTAGTTATAAAATTTTTAAAGAATTCTTAACATCTTTAGGTTATCCTGTAGAATCTATGGAGGATATAAAATTATTGAAACTTTATGAAGCTAGTAAAGAATTTTATCAATTTGAAATGTTTAAGATTGGTTACATACAAATTTTTGAAGATTAAATTAAGAGGTGATTATCTCACCTCCTTTAATCATATTTTGCTAAAATCGTGATTTATTATTTCTATTAGCTTAAATTCATCATTTTCAAATTCAAATTTTAGTATACAGCAATTACCTAATCCCTCTTTTTGATCAACATCACTAGTATGAGCCCAGTATCTCATAAATTGGCGACAAGCAGCTCCATGAGAAACAGCTAAAACTGTTTTATGATCATCATTTTTCATAATTTCGTAAAGAGTTTCTGCCACTCTGTTTCTTAATTCAAATTCATCTTCACCACCATACTTAACAAAAAAGTCTCCATAAGGTAGGGGTGGATTTAAATCTTCACTTTCTCCCTCAAAAGTGCCAAAATTCCATTCTTTCAGACCTTTTACTCTCTTATAAGGAATATCAGTAACATACTCTAATGTATCACAAGCTCTTTCAGATGTAGATGAATAGGCATGATCAAAGGTTATGTTATTACTCTTAAAATACTCTCCAGCAATGATAGCTTGTTTAACTCCTAGATTAGTTAATGGAGCATCACACCATCCTTGAACCTTTCTTCTAAGGTTAAATAGTGTTTGTCCGTGTCTCATTAAATATAATGTTTTTTTCATAAATCTCTCTCCCCCTAATTATCTAATAAGGCTTGCCAACATTTCTACTGATGAGGCTTCTTGATGATTAAAGAAAGAACTTTCTTTTTTATCTAAAGCAGAAATTTTATTCATATCATCTTCATTTAATTCAAAATCGAAAACATCTATATTCTGCAACATTCTTTCTTTCTTCACTGTTTTTGATAGTGGAACAATTCCTCTTTGAAGTAACCACCTTAAAATAACTTGTGCAATTGATTTACCATACTTATTTCCAATTGACTTTAAGGTAGCATTATCAAATATTCCATTTTTTCCTTCTGCAAATGGAGCCCATGCCTGTAGTTGTACCCCGTACTTGCTATTATAGTCCTGTGCCATTAATTGTTGATGGAATGGATTAATTTCAATTTGGTTTACTGCTGGTGTTACTTCATTGAATAAAGCTAAGTCAACTAAACGATCTGGATAAAAGTTTGATACACCTATAGCCTTAATTTTCCCCTCTTTATATAAATCCTCCATAGCTCTATAAGTTCCATAGTAATCATTTAGTGGTTGGTGGATTAACACTAAGTCTAAATAATCTAACTTCATTTTCTTTAATGAAACTTCTATAGATTCTTTTGCTTTATCATATCCTCCATTACTAATCCATACTTTAGTTGTAATAAATAATTCTTCTCTAGATACAAATGATTTAGCAATAGCTTGTCCAACCCACTCCTCATTTCCATAGGATTGTGCTGTATCAATTAAGCGATATCCAACATCAATAGCATCTAGTACAGCCTTAATGCATTCTTCTTTATCTGTAATTTGAAAAACTCCAAACCCAACTGCTAGCATTTTTATACCATTGTTTAATGTTATATATTCCATTTTTACCTCTCCTTTATTTTTATTATTTTATTCTATATAATATATACTATCAGTCGGTAGTAACTACCGAGCAAGTTTTTTTATTATTGGGGAGTGATTTTATGTTTACACCAAAAGGGGTATGTGAGGAAGTAGGAATATCTTACGAAACATTAAAGTTTTACTGCAAGGAAGGTTTAGTTCCAAATGTGAAAAGGGATAAAAATAATTATCGTATTTTTGATGAGAAAAACATTGCATGGTTAAAGGGATTACAATGTTTAAAGAAGTGCGGTATGAGTATTAAGGATATGAAATTATATATGAATTATTGTATGGAAGGTCCATCTACAATTCCTGAAAGAAAAGAAATGCTTAACAAATTAAACGAATCTTTAGTGAAAAAAATTAATGACCTTAATGAATGTATTCATTTTATTGAAAATAAACAAACATTCTATGATGATGTATTAGATGGAAAAATAAAATATATAAGCAATTTAATTGATATAGAAGATTAATAAAGCCAATGACTCTTTTAAAGTCATTGGCTTATTTCTATTTTGCTTTATTTTTAAATATTAGCTTAGCTACAAATGCACCAATTAATGCAGGTATAATCCAATTAAAACCTAGATTATTAAAAGGAAGCTTGTGTATAAAACCTATATTAATACCGAAGCTATCTATAACAGTTAATGCACTAATAACAAGTGTGATATAAGCTGCCCCCTTGAACATGCTGTCAGTAGTAAATATTTTTGGCATAGAACTAAGTAAAACTAAAATGATAGCAACAGGATATAAAACTGTAAGTATTGGCACTGCAATAGCTATTATCCTATCAACCCCTAGGTTGGACATTATTGTACTGTATATGCATATCCCCATTACTAAGTACTCATATTTAATTTTATTCTTTGTTAAATCTGAAAAGTACTTAGCAGTAATTGATGTTAAACTTGCTGCAGTTGTAAAACATGCACAAGCAACAATTATACCTAATAATATAGTTCCTAAGTTTCCTAATAAACCTCTAGTTATAGTAGATAATAGCTCTGTTTGAGACATTAATCCATTATAACTATTTGACATAGTTGCTCCTAAGAACGCTAGTCCACCATATACAACTATCAATCCAATTCCAGCTATTAAAGAAGCCTTAATAGTAAGACTAGCTACTTCCTTTTTATCACTGTATCCCCTACTTTTAAATGAGGCTATTATAAAGGCAACTACTCCACCCATTCCTAAGGCATCCATTGTTTGATACCCTTGTGTAAGTCCATGGGCAAATAAACTTTCTGAATTTATATCTGTTCTGATATCTCCAAGGGGAGAAATTATACCCTTCACAATTAGAACAAATAATGTAACTAAAAGTACTGGGGTTAAGTATTTTCCAATAATGTTTACAGTCTTAGATGGCCTCATTGTTAGTAAAAATACTAGTGCAAAGAAAATAATTGAAAATATAACTTTATTAAAATCACCAAATATAGGTGCTATACTTAGCTCAAAAGTTGTAGCACTAGTTCTAGGAATAACAAGTATTGGTCCTAAACAAAGCATCATGATAAGTTCAATTCCAATACCAAACCTTTTACCTGCACGACTAGCGATATTTTGGTATGATCCTGCCTTTGCAATGGCATAAATAGATAAAAGTATTATTCCTATATCTGCCACAATAAATCCCATAAAACTAGTTAACCAATTACTACCTGAAGTTGCTCCCAAAAATGGTGGAAATATTAAATTTCCTGCCCCAAAAAAGTTAGCAAATAGCATAAATCCTATAATTAAAACATCCATTCTTTTTCTCATTACAATCCCTCTTTCTTTAGTTTATATACAGAAAAGCCACATAGTATACACTACATGGCTTTTTATTTCTTAGGATTGAAAAAACCACATAGCATCATCTATGTGGCTTAAAAACAACAAAAATTAGCCATCATAGATACAAACAATCTCTAGTCTGTATCTATGATTAATATTACTATCTATCACAAATACAAACCTAACTATAATAGCTAAAATAATACTTATTTATTTTTACTTTCTTACTTAAGTTTATATTATTAGTCATTTTGCTTTCTTCCTTCTGTAAAAATATTATTGCTTTTTAAATTATAACTATTTTCTTCCATAGAGTCAACTATAAACAAACTTCTAAACCCTCTTTTTTATATACATATAGTTATCTCTTTTAAATATAGCTGCCCATATATCAAATAATACTCTTAAGTCACTAATAATATATCCTACTTCAAATTCAATAGTCTGATCTTCCATTATTTCAAATTCTACTAAAGGGCTGCATAGCTTACGTTCCTTAACATATACAGTATGATATCCAGGTCTTAATTCAACTTCTGTTACATCATCCTCTAATAATATTTTTTTGTTATTTTCAAATATTAAATATTTATTAGGTAAATGAGTACAATTCATTTTTCTTATAAATCTTGCTTTTCCCATATAATCACCTTCAAATTAGATTAAATAAACTATCTTATTTTATTTTAACATATATAAAACAAATCTTAGATACATTCTGTAAAGTTTATTGATATAATATATTTATAACTTTTTAGGAGGATATATAAATGACGAAAATTAAGAAAAAGTCATATTTATTGTTACTTTTTTTAATACTTGTTTTGGTATCTTTTTTAACTTTTTCAAAAAAGCAAACTATAGATACATATAATTCTAATAATTATAGTATCAAAATAAAAGCTAAAGATTCATTTTCATTTGGGCCAAATAAGATTTTTATTTACTATAAAACAAAAGATGATATATTTTATAATCATCTTTTTGATACACTTCTTTTTAATGATGGTTCTACTATAAGTAAAGATAATTTTAAAGTTGAATTTAAGAACAACAATTGTATTCTATCACTATCAGGTTGTGAAGGTAGTAGTTCATATTTGATAAGTTTTTCTGAAAATAAAGTTTCATATACTGATATATCTGGGATTCAATCTAATTAAAGTATATTTTTATTAAGAAAATATATTTAACCTATTCAACTTTAATAAATTTAAAAATTTAATTTTTCTCAAAATATTCTATTTATAGATATTGTAATCAATTAAGTATTTTGATAAAATTTTATAAGTTGTGTCTAATCTTGTATTTTTTACAAAGAAGTACATTTATTACTAACTTAGAATTTATAGATAGGAATTAAAACACATATGAGGAACAAGAATAAGAAACTAATTATTGGTGGAGCTATATTTTTTATACTTTTGGCATTTTGTACAACCCTTTTTCTATTTAATAGAAAAAAGGACAATGAGTCTTTAGTAAATAATCTCCCTCAACTAGAAGATGTGAATACAGAAGAAAATACTAATGATAATACATCTACTGAGGAAAAAAATACTGAAAATAAAACAAATGAGGATGAATTAGCAGATAATACAACATCTAAGAATGAACCAACAGAGGATAAAAACACTAAAAACAACCCATCTTCTGATAAAAAAGATGAAAATAAACCAGCTAATAAGCCTACTGTAGATACACCAAATGGTAATAAACCTACTGGAGGAGGTAGTAGTAATTCAAACCCAGGAACTAGCAAGCCACCTACAAAACCTTCTAAACCAACATATGCTGGTTTAAAAATTGGAGAAGTTCCAGCTTTACTTAAAAGCCTAGGCTATGAATACACACCCCGTTTAATACTGTACCATATATCTGAAATTAGAGAAGATGGACTTCCTTCTACTAAAGCTTCTGCTCAAGTAGTAGAAGATGGAGAACACATGCAACTTGTGAATTTGAAATTCATGGTTAATACACCTGAAATGCTTAATATAATTCAAACCCTATTAAACAAAATTGTTCCATCAGGTGCAGGCAAGCTTTTTAATATTATAACTAATAATGAATATATATCTACTCAAATCTACAAATATGATGGAAAAACTGTAAGAATTCATACAAATGGAGAAGTTCTAGATATTGATATAGATTACTTAGGAAACTATGTTAATTAACATAAAAATTTTGAAGTTACTAACTATTTAAATATAAATTCTAATCTCCCAGAAAATCAGAAAAGCTCAAACTAAAAAACTAAGTTTGAGCTTTTTATTTCTTAGGATTGAAAAAGCCACATAGTATTATCTATGTGGCTTAAGAACAACAAAAATTAGCTTTTTATTTATCAGAAAAAACAGGCTTATGGCTAAACTCAAGAGTAGTAATCAATACATTTTCAGTTTCAAATACAACAATATAATTTTTCTCATTTAGTAAACCAGATGGAACATATAAATATTGTATAGGCCCCTTACTCCAGTACCTCCCAACATTGAAACCATTTATAAATATACATCCTTTACCATACTTAGAGCAATCTATAAAAGTATCATAAATATTATCTAACTCAACTGTAAAATGATAAAACATTGGTGTATCTAATTTAGCTATATTACTTTTCTTGAATTCAATTTTAGAAATCATTTCTTCATCAAAAAGTAATGGATACTGTTCCCAACCACAATGGAAATGGTTATTTATCATAACCCCTCCCTTTATCCCTTTTCTTTGAGTCGGGCTGTTTAGCTTATGTCCATAATTTACTCTACCTAAATTTTCAACCAATATATCAACATTTATAACTTCATTTTCGCTACTAAACTCAATTTCTGTTCCTATTTCATCTTTATATTGAGTAGCAATAAGTTTTTCATCAATATATATGTGGCATCTATCAGCAGCATCTATAACCTTTATCTTTTCATCATGATGATAATTTTTTATTTTACTTCTATATAGCATATATCCATAATTGCAATCTAAATCTTCCATTCCCTTAGGATAAGCTGTCTTTACCTCTTTTGATATTTTAGAGGCAATATCCATAAGATTAACTCTTCCATCTACTTTATAACTACCAAGATTCTTTAATATTCTTTCCCTTGGAGGTAATAGTTCTATATTAGGGTAGATAGATTTCATAACTTTTTGCAATTCATAGTACTTATCACTTGGATTTCCCCACTCTGTTAATATAGCATCATAATCATATGAAGTAACTTGTGGTAAATCATTATTTCCTCTTGCAGAACATCCATTCATAAAACCAAAGTTTGTCCCACCTCTAAACATATAAAGATTAATACTTCCTACTTCAAGCATTTCCTTTACATCTTCAGCTAGATCAATTGCATCTCTACGTATGATATCTTCTCCCCATCTATTAAACCATCCATCCCAATATTCCATACACATTATAGGCCATTTTTTGCCATTTGCTTTCATATAATCCTTTAGCACTTCACAGTTCTCTTTTGATTTAGATCCAAAATTTCCAGATACAAAAATATTATCTTCAATTAATGATCCAGATTCTAATGCTTCAATCCATGTACCATCAGAAGTAAAAAGTGGAACATCTACACCATTTTCCCTCATAATTGATGCTATAATTCTTAAATATTCCTTTTCATTACCATAAGAACCATATTCATTTTCAACTTGCATCATTAAAACAGGGCCACCTTTAGTTACTTGATACTTAACTAATCTAGGTAGTAATTCATTATAATAATTTCTTACTTTATCAATAAACCTATCATCTGAACTTCTAAGTTTTATTTCCTTATCCTTTAAAAGCCATGCTGGAAGTCCGCCAAATTCCCATTCAGCACATATATATGGCGTAGGCCTTAAAATGACATATAAACCTATCTTTTCAGCAATTTGTATAAACTTCTCTATATCTTTGATTCCTTGGAAATCAAATTTCCCTTCATATGGCTCATGAATATTCCAAGGAATATACGTTTCAACTGTATTAAATCCAAGTGCTTTTAAATTAAATAATGTATCTTCCCATTGAGAATAATGTATTCTAAAATAATGAACAGCTCCAGATAAAATTTTAAATTTACTATCATCTAAATAAAATTCTTCTTTTATTTGAAACTTAGCCATTAAACATTCTCCTTATTAGCCATTTTAACGAAAGGTAAGTAAACTGCTATAGAAATTGCTAAATTTACTAATGATAATATAATTGCTCTCCAGTCAAATCCTGTAGAGAAGAAACCATATAATACAGGTGGCATAACCCATGTAACATTTTGAGTAACTGGTGCTACCCATCCAAAGCTTGTAGCCAAATATGAAACTGTTGCCATTAATGTAGGTGATAATATAAATGGTATAAATAAAATTGGGTTCATTACTGTAGGTAATCCATACATAACAGGCTCTCCTATATTAAATAGAACCGGAGCTATTCCAAGTTTCGCCACCTCCCTATAGTGACTATTTCTAGATTGCCAGAATATTGCTATTAATAAACCTAATGTACCATACCATACAAATGATCCATATGATACACTTGTCCATAAATATGGAATTGGTTGATTGTTTTGGAAAGCTTCCATATTAGCTAATAATGTAACTCCAAATAACCCTTCCATAATTGGTGCCATAACGTTTCCACCATGAATACCAAAAAACCAGAATAATTGCGTTAAGAATGCTATAAGAATAACTGCAACAAAGCTTTGTGATAAGCCTAACAATGGAGTTTGAAGTACTTTATATATCCAATCAATTAGTAAGTCTCCAGTAATTCTATTAAATACATATACTAATATAGCCACAACATATAATGCAACAAAACCAGGAATTATTGATAAGAAAGGTTTTGCAATAGCTGGTGGAACTGTATCAGGTAATTTAATCGTCCAATTCTTATTCATTAATTTACTATAAATAACACAAGCTATAAACCCAACAAGAATTGCAGTAAAATATCCATTTGAATTAATCTGATTTCCTGAAATAAGACCACTAACTGTAACAGAAAGACTATTTCCTTCAACAACTATATCTTTAATACCTTCAAAAAGTCCTGATAATACTTGTCCATCAGCATCAGGTAATTGAATAGTTTTAGTAATTGAATTACCAATAGCTATTATAAAAGCTGAAAGTCCAACTATACCAGATGATAATGTGTCTGTATTATAAATCTTAGCTATATTTACACCCAAAGAAAAAATAAATAATAACGATACTATAGCTAAACTTCCTTTAAATATTAAATTATTTATATCTACAAACCAACTAAATGTTTCTGGAATAGAAGTATTTCCAAATTGTCCAGGTACGTCTACTAGGAAAGCATTTAACAAAAGTGCAATAGATCCTGTCATAACAACAGGCATAGTACCTATAAATGAGTCTCTAAGAGCTATTAAGAATTTTTGATTAGCTATTTTTGAGGCAATAGGTAATAAATACCTTTCAATGGATTCCATAATTTTATTCATTGTATCTCTCCTTACAATTATATTTTTCTTTATTTTTCTTTTTGCAAAATAAAAATAATAGTTAATCGTTTTCTTTAAGCGTAGATTATAGCTATCAATAAGTTCTCTATAATTAACTTAAACTTACGATTAATTCCTTAAAAGAGATTATACTTATTAGTTAAACTAAAAGTCTCCCCTCCTCCCCCATAATTAATTATAAATAATTATTTATAAAGTATCTATCTCTTTTAAATTCTAGCAATTAATAATAATTTATTATCAATGACTTCTAAAAGAAGTATAATTTACCAAAAATAATTTGTCAATATAAATACTATCTATTTTTTTATTCTTGAGAGAGTACTATAATATAAAAGGTAGAGTGGATATTTATTTTGCTTGTTCCGTCGCAAGCTCCAAGTCACAGAAAAATAAATATCTATTCCCTTCGTACTTAAGGTAAGGAAGTTATAAAATTATTATCCTTGATTTTATATTTTTTAATATGAAATTGTCATAATACCTTTTTATAAAAAATTAAAATTTTATACTTTTCTAGACATCAAAAAAGGTTGTAGTTTAAACTACAACCTCTAACAATCTAAAATTATCTTCTATTTTGTTCTTTTTTAGCTCTTCTACAAGCTATACATCTTGTTGGTTCGTTAGTGAATCCTTTTTCTTGGTAGAATTCTTGTTCTCCTACTGAAAATACGAATTCGCTTCCACAATCTCTACATACTAATGTCTTATCTGTCATAAATATTCCTCCTAAAATTAAAGATTCTAAATCGATATATAATCTCTAATTTTTAAGAAACTATTTACCTAAATGAAACTTTTTTGTTAGCTTTTTGCTACTCTCTTATAATAACACAGCTTTAACATTATTACAAGACATTTATTGAAATAATATAAATATATTTTATATTAAAAATCATTTCTTGAAATTTCTCTAGGCCATGAAAGTAAACTCTTTCTTGATATCCTTAACTGCTTCTCTTTTGGAAAGTTTAAATCACAGAAATAATTATGGTAATTAGCTGTCCATACATACTTGTCCCATGTTCTTATATTCTTTTTGCTTAAACTTAGCATTTCTTCAATTTTAGCTTTATGCCTAAGAAGCAATTCTATTTGCACTTTTTCAAACTCATATTTATTGTTACATTCTGTATAATATTTAAATATAGTATTTAAATAATTTAAAAACCACTGTCCATCACTACCAATAAGTATTTTCTTGTGTTGTGGAGCAACATCATCATAATTATTTATATATTTTTGTAATCTGCTCACCGTCTTATCATCTAACACAATTCTTGGATAGCAAGCTAGATTACCCTCAGTATTATGTGCATCCAAAAGAGCTGGACCAAAAACAATATCTTCATTTATGTAAAATTCACCAACACTTACTCCTCCTCTAACAAAGAGACCTTCTAGTGCCAAGTTAAATTGATATTCTGATACATTATCCAGTATTTCGTTTAATTCTTCTTCCCCATCATCTTTTATAGGGTATCCAACAATCATATTATCAGTATATATCTTTATCTTACCTTGACTATACTTATTGGGAATTATACACTGCTTGTTCTTATTTATAAGAGAACTAATCTCATTGAGAAGTTTGTTTCCATATCCCTTACTACAAGAGTCTACTATCATTTGTGAAAATCCTAATATATCTATAGTACATACCATAGAATTAATAAGCTTTGGATTTTCTTGATCATATTTTTGCATACTTATTTAAACACATCCTCACCTAAATTCATTCTATTGCTTCTATTTTAGCATGTGAATTAATCTACTGTGAAGATACACATTATGAAATATATATACTTATCCTCTCCCTTTTTCTCAAAATTTATCCATTCACATAATAAAGAGGAAAAACTTGTTTATTATTGTAAAATAATCTATTATATTATTATAATTTTAATTTAATACCTAAAGATAAAACACATTAAACCTACACCAAGATAAATGGAGGCTTTTTATGCAAAATATGAAATATTATTATGATTTTTCAGGCCAAAAATTTGGCTATCCCTTAAGCTTAAGTATAAACAGCTTTAACAGAGAAATATTTTCTCGTCATAACACCCTAGAAATAACCTACGTTTTAAAGGGAGAATATGAGGTTATTACAGAAAATTTCTCTCATATAATTAAAGAACATGAAATAGTAATCATTGCACCCAATGATATTCATATAATTCGACAACATTCTAAAGAAGAAAATGTGATACTAACCATACATATTGATTTTTCTTTATTTCCTCCAGCAATGGTAGGAGAAATAGGACAAACCTATGAATCAATTGTTTGCACCAACAAGAAAAACTCACATTTATTAAAAAAATTAAAAGTTCAAATAGGTAAGTTATTTAGAATTCTATTACATAGTAGCAATAATTTATTTGAACTAAATACAAGTATGATGGAAATAATTTATACAACTTCTAATCACACGCAGTATCCTATTGAACGCTTGCCTACTCAATCTATTCATAGAGAAAACTATATGAAGGCTATTCAGTATATAGACAAGCATTATAAGGAAGATTTACGTTTAACTGATGTAGCAAACACCCTAATGTTTAGTGTTTCTTATACCTCAAAGCTATTTAAGAGATATACAGGTATTTTATTTGTAAAATATGTTGCATTAGTAAGAATTCGTGAATCTATAGAAGATTTATTAGAAGGAAAAAAATCTATTGAGCAAATTGCTGCAGACTGTGGAATGCCAAATTCTAAAGCTTATACTAAAGCCTTCAAAGAACTTTATGGAATTGTTCCTAGCCATTATCGTAAAAAGTTTATAAATAATATAACGCTAAATGAGGATAAAAAAGAACAACTAATGTCTATAGATAATAAGCAAAAACAGCTACTTCAACCTCTGTTAGAAGATATTGAAAACACCATTTATGAAGATGATGGTGTAAAAATCAAAGTTGAAGAAAAACATATTATTTGCTCCATTCAATGTGATAAATATGTGAATAGTACTATATCTCATTGCAATGATGAGATTGTTATAGATATTGCTAGTGTTTAAAACTAAGGATTTTTAATCCACCTTGTAGCTTTCTATTACAGGTCATTTTTTGCATTGATTCAAAAATATAATGACATATTTTAACCTTTAACATCAATCTAAGACAAGGATACTGGTTAAGCAATATGGTACCATCAAAGAAAAGGAGATGATACTATGCAAAAATATAGTCATTTATTTTCACCTATTAAAATTGGTGAAACAACAGTTAAAAACCGTATTTTTATGCCACCAATATCTACAAATCTAGCAGATAAGGGTTATGTAACAGATACTTTAGTTGAACATTACGCTGCAAGAGCCAAAGGTGGCGTTGGCCTTATTGTCACTGAAGTAACTACTGTTGAACCTGTTTATACTTATCTACCTGGAGATATGTCCATATGTGATGATTCTTATATCCCTGGTTGGAAGAAACTTACTGATGCAGTACATACGTATGGTGCAAAAATTCTTCCTCAATTATTCCACCCTGCTTACATGGCTTTTCCTATTCCAGGAACTCCACGTTTAATTGCACCATCAAATGTTGGACCTGCATATGCAAAGCAAGCACCAAGACCAGTAACTATACCAGAATTAAAGGCTATTATTAAACAGTTTGGTGAAGCTGCCTTAAGAATTAAAATAGCTGGTGGAGATGGTGTTGAAATTCATGCTGCTCATGCCCATGGTTTACTAGGAGGTTTCCTATCTCCACTATATAATAAAAGAACTGATGAGTATGGCGGTGATATCAATGGCCGTTTGAAGTTAACCCTAGAAGTTATTGAAGAAGTTCGTAAAACTTGTGGAAAAGACTTCATTATTGATGTAAGAATTTCTGGTGATGAATACTGTGATGGAGGCTTAAACCTTAACGATGGAATATATATTGCTAAACAGTTAGAGAAGGCTGGAGCTGATATGATTCATGTATCTGGAGGTACTACTATAATGCGTGGTAGTTCAATACCAGCACCTGGTACAAAGCAAGGTTCTCATGCTAAGCTAGCAGAAGAAATCAAGAAACATACCTCAATTCCAATAGCTACTGTTGGAAGAATTACTGAACCTTGGATTGCTGATGAATTAATTGCTAATGGCAAGGCAGATATCTGCATGATTGGAAGAGCTAATTTATGTGATCCTGAATTTGCTAATAAGGCTGAAAGAGGTATGGACAAGGATATACGTCCATGCATAGGTTGTCTTCGTTGCTTAAACGGTATTATGTTTGGAAAGCGTGTAGCTTGTACAATCAATCCTTCTCTTGAAATTGAAAATGAAGACACTATTAAACCATCAAATACAAAGAAAAAAATACTTGTTATTGGTGGTGGACCTGCTGGTATGGAAGCAGCTTATGTTGCAAAGAAAAGAGGTCATGATGTAGTACTTTGTGATAAAAATGAAGAACTTGGTGGACTTATGAAGTTAGCTTCTGTACCAATTGCTAAACAAGATCTTGCAAAAGTTACACAATATATGGTTAGAAAGCTTGAAGAAGCTGGAGTTGAAATTCGTTTAAACTGTGAAGTTGATAAAGATATGTTACAAAATGAATTTGCTGATTATGAAGTGGTTATGAGCAATGGTGCTACCCCTGTTGTTATACAACCATTTACAACATTTAAACATTGGGCAACTGCTGATGATATTCTAGGTGGAAAAGCCTTCCCTGGCCGTAAAATAGTAGTTATCGGTGGTGGTTCTGTAGGCTGTGAAACTGCAGATTATCTAGCACCTCTAGTTTATGACCGTCTACCTAGAGACAGAAAAGTCACTGTAATTGAAATGGCTCCAGAAGTTATGGCAACAGAATCAGGTCCAGGTAGAAGCTTACTTGTGCAACGTATGATGAAAAAAGGAATAGAACTAATTTGTAACGCCAAAGTTGAAAAGGTAGAAGAAGATAAAATCTACTACAGCATAAATGGTGAAACTCATTGCATTTCTGATGCTGATACCCTTATCTTTGCAGTAGGTTATCGTCCAGACAAAGCATTAGCCAACACCTTAAATGAACTTAAAATAACTTATCACACTATTGGAGATGCAAATAGTGTTGGAACAATACAAGATGCTATCCACGCTGGATATGCTCTTGCTAAAGAATTGTAATATAAAGAGCATATGACTTTTTTACTAAAGTCATATGCTCTTTCATTTATCTTGAAATCTAGTAATAGGTTCTCTTCCAAAGAGATTTGCTAAACATAATAAGCATTGGATAAATTTCTAATCTACCAGCAAGCATACAGAATGATAATACAATTTTACTTAAACCTGAAAATGCTGAAAAGTTTCCTGTAGGTCCAACCATCTCAAAGCCTGGCCCTACATTGCTTATTGACGTTAATACAGCCGTTGCTGTTGTAATTAAATCAAAGCCATCAAGAGAAACAATTATCATTCCAATAAGGGCTATTACAGTATAGGCTCCTAAAAATAAAAGTACCCCTGATATTATTTCTTCATCTACAACCTTACCATCCATTTTTACACTTTTTACTATCTTTGGATGAAGTATCTTATTTATTGCACGTCTTATGCTTTTTAACATTATTACTATTCTAGTAGTTTTTACTCCACCACCTGTAGATCCAGCCATAGCTCCTGATATCATAAGAAGTAATATTATAACCTTACTAAATGTTGGCCATAAATTAAAATCTACTGTAGCATAACCTGTAGTTGTAACTATTGATGCCACTTGGAAAGAGGATTGCCTAATTGACTCCCCTATTCTGCCACCATTAAATCCTAATATATTAATAGTAATAAATACTATTGCACATCCAATCATTAATAAATAATACCTTAATTCTTCACTCTTAAAGAAACTTTTTATACTTCCCTTTAAAAGTTGGAAATATAGAGCAAAATTCACTCCAAATAGTATCATAAATATTGTAATTATCCACTCAACAGCTGGATTGCTAAAGGCTGCAACACTTGAATTCATATTGGAGAATCCTCCTGTTCCAGCTGTTCCTAATGCATGAATTATAGCATCATAAAAGGAAAGTCCTGCAAACATTAATAGTATTGTTTGTATTATAGTTAATACAAAATATATTATGTACAATATCTTTGCGGTTTCTTTTAATCTTGGAACTATTTTACCTGGGTTAGGTCCTGGACTTTCTGCCCTTAATAAATATATTGTATTAGAACCTAAGGACGGTGCTATTGCTAAAATAAATATTAAGAATCCCATTCCACCTATCCAGTGGGTAAAACTTCTCCAAAATAATATTCCCCTAGGTAGGGATTCAATTTCAGTAAGTATTGTTGCCCCTGTGGTTGTAAATCCTGATACTGTTTCAAAAAATGAATCTACAAAAGATGGTATTGCACCACTTATTACAAAAGGTAGTGCTCCAACAACTGATATTACAATCCATGATAATCCTACTGTAAGGAATCCTTCCTTCTCATACATTTCTTTGTCCCTAACCTTAATACTACGTAATATCAAGGCTAGAGGTAACATTAAAATTATAGTAACAAGAAATGCCTTAGCATCTCCACCTCCATAATATAAAGATACACCAAGTGGAATTATCATAAGCAATAATTCATATAACAATACATTTCCAATAAATTTTAACATCATTCTATAATTCATTTTGACTACCACCTATAAAATATATCATCAATTTGTAATAACTTCTTATCTTTAGAAACAATAATTACTCTATCATTTACCTTTAGGCAATCATCACCTGTTGGAATAATAATCTTATTATCTCTAACAATTGTTACTACTAATGCATTTTCATCAAACTCCAAATCCTTAAATTTTTCACCTATATTAGTTGTATCATTACCTACTATAAACTCTACAGCTTCAGCTTTATCATTACAGATTCTATATATATTTTCTATACAACTCTTTTTCTTATTCTTTAAAGATCTTACATATCTCAATATTTTATAAGCAGTAACTGACTTTGGATTTACCATAGTATTTATCCCTACAGCTTTTCCAATATCTCTACAATTATCTCTTGTAATTTTAGTAATTACATTACTTACAGATTTATTGTAAGCTAAAATAGAGGCTATTATATTATCCTCATCTCTTCCTGTTAAAGTAATGAAACTTTCAACCTCTAAAAGATTTTCAGATAATAAAAGCTCTTCATCCATACCATCCCCATTTATTATTATTGAGTTTGGTAAAAGTTCAGTAAGCTCTTCACAAATAGCTAAATCCTTCTCTATTATTTTGCATTTAACTCCTACTTCACTTACTATTTTAGCAAGGTAATATGCAATCTTACCTCCCCCTACTATCATAGCTCTCTTAACTTTTTTCTTATATTTTCCAAGCTTATTAAATAGGTTTTGAATATCCTTGTGCTCACCTATTACATAAACCTTATCTTCTTTGTTAAAAACATAGTCTCCCTTTGGCATGATAAATTCATCATTTCTTTCCACACCACAGAAAAGTACATTTCCTCTTATAAAGCGAATTTCGCTTATCTTCTTTCCTTCAAGAGCTGTATCTTCAGCCTTAAATCCAACTAAATTTACCTTTCCATCAGAAAAATTATCTATACTACATACTGATGGATACTTAATAAGTTTAGCTATTTCTATAGCTGCAGCCTTTTCTGGATTTATAACTAAATCTATACCAACAGCCTCTGTTAGAAGAGTTATCTCTTCATCATAGCTTGGATTTCTTACTCTGGCTACTGTATATTTAGCACCCAACTTTTTTGCTGCAAGCGAGCAAAGCATATTTAGTTCATCGCTATCTGTAACAGATATTAATAAGTCTGACTCCCTAACTCCAGCTTCCTCAAGAACCTTTAAACTTGTTGCATTACCTTTAACACACATTACATCAAGATTATTGTTTACATGCTCTAGGGCAAGATCTTTCTTATCTATAATAGTTATATTGTCACCATCAATAGATAGATATTGAGCTAGAGTATATCCTACTTTACCTGCGCCAACTATAATAACGTTCATTTCATATCTCCTTATATTTCCAATACTAATCTGTTGCACAATAAATCCATTATACAACACAAATATTATTAATACTATCCATAAAATGATTTTTAAAAAAGGTGGAATGGATATTTATTTTGCTTGTTCCATTCCAAGCTCTAAGTCACAGAAAGATAAATATCTATTTCCTTCGTGCTTAAGGTAAATTATTAGGATAAATAATGGAGCTGTCCCAATATGGTAATAAACTTTTTTGTTCTAAATCATATATTCTCATCTCCTATATAATAAAGAACTTAAGTTATTAAAATGTGACATTAGTTATGTTATTATATAATTAATATAAATTATTTACAAAAGAGTTATTGTATGGAAATTAAATTTTCTTTAGATAGAGACAATATAATAGAATTTCAGTGTTCTAATATAGTAAATACGAAACAATTTAAGAAAGGGCGTATATGGGCTTTTATTTATATGCTTTCCCTATTGGGGTTTGTATCACTTGTGACTGAAAGAAAAGATATGAGAGTTTTTACTATAATACTAGGAGTAATAATATGCATATTTTTTAAAGTGTTATTTAAAATTTTTAGCAGAATATTGTTAAATAAAATATATAAAAAAAGTGAATCTTCATATATATTTGATGAAAAAGTTATATCTATTAGTGAAGAAAATATTTTTATTAAGAATAGCTTAGGTAACAGAGAAATTTTATTTAATTCAATTAGCAGTTTAAATTTAGTAGATCAATATATGTTTATTGTATTACTAAATAAGGAATATTTACTTATTCCAGTATCAGCTTTTAATAATAGTGAAGAAAAGGAACAATTTATTAGATTAATAGAAGAAAAATCCAACTTAAATATAAAAAAATCATATCCGTACAATTTAAAGTATATATAGAAGCTATATCAAAAGTAACGTCTATATTCACTATCTTTCTTTAATATTCATATATTGATACATAAAACAATATAGGATGTATTAATATGACAATATCAAACAAAATAGTTTATAAAACACTTATTATATCTGGTAAAGTGGTTGAATATACCTTTGATAAATTTACTAAAAACTCAGATAAGGTTAATTCTAATACCCTTCTTAACATTCTATCTCTTAATAGTTCAAGCGAGTATAGCTTAAAATATAACTTCAAAAAAATTCACTCTGCTGAAGAGTATAAAAATACTGTACCTATTACAACTTATACAGATTACGAAAAATATATTGATAAGATGGCTAATGGGGAAAAAAATATATTGGTAAACTATCCAATTAGTTATTTTGGACATACCTCTGGCACTACTGGAAGTCAAAAATTAATTCCTGTAACAAAAAAAGCTCAAAAATTTGCAGCTAAATATATGGCACTTTTAGTGCCTAAGTTTTCTTATAACAACTTTAAATATGGATATACTTATGGACGTGGCTTAATGATTTCTGACATAGTTATGACTACCTATACCAAGGGAGGTACCCCTATTTGTTCTGCCACTTCAGGAGGAATGAAAAGTATTAAACCAATACTTTCACTAATGTACACCTCCCCAATAGAAGTTATGGAAATAAAGGATAGAGAAACATCTTTATATCTTCACCTATTATTTGCTTTAAAAGAGAAAAACTTAATGTATATAAGTGCTGTATTTATATCTAGCATTTTAGATCTTCTAAGATTTCTTGAAGATAATTACAAGAAACTAATTAAGGATATTAGAACTGGCTCAATAAATTATTCAGTAAAAATAGACTCTAAAGTTAAAGAAAAATTAAACAAGCTATTAAAACCTGATGCAGCTAGAGCTGATTTTTTAGAAAAGGAATTCTCAAAGGGACTTCAAGGAATATGTAAAAGAATTTGGCCAAAACTTATTTATATAGCTACAGTAACAGGTGCAAATTTCTCAGTTTATGATGATAAGGTGAATTACTATACTGATTATATTCCTATTTACTCACCTGCCTATGCTGCAACTGAAGGAATGATTGGCATAAATCCCTATGCTGAAAATATTAGTTATGTAGTTACACCTGATACAGTTTTCTTTGAATTCATACCTTTAGAACACTGTAATGAAGTATCACCTTCAACTTATAACATTAATGAAGTAAAGATTGGAGAAATATATGAAATTGTTCTTACAAATTATTCTGGACTTTATAGATATAGACTAGGTGATGTTGTTAAAGTAGTTGGATATTATAATAATTCTCCTAAAATTGAATTTCTCTATAGAAGAAATCAAATATTAAATATGGTTTCTGAAAAAACAACAGAGGATCACCTAACTAATAGTATAAAAAATACTATGAAAGCTTTGAACTTAAGCTTATTAGACTATACTACATTAGCTGACAATACACGCTCTCCTGGTAGATATGTTTTCTATATAGAGATACAAGAACAAGCATCCTTACCACTAAAAAATAAAATTGAACAATTATTAGATAAAGAACTTAGAAAATCAAATTTAGCTTATGGAAGATTTAGAAGTAATAATCGTTTAGCAAATCTAAAAGTAATAATTGTAAAGCCAAAAACTTTCTATAAAATAAAAGAGTTTTTACAAAATAAAGGTGTATCTAAAAATCAAATTAAAGTTCCTAGGGTTATAACAACTAATGAAAGAATTAAAAATATAATTAAAAATGAAATAATTAATTTATAATTTTATATAAGAATAGCTAGTAAAACTTTTATAGTTTCACTAGCTATTCTTATGTCTTGAAACAATATTTTAATTAACTATACAAACTTTTTAGCCCTAAATACATAGGATACACCTCAAGATAGCTATTTATTGACGCTATTGAGTTATATACTTTATCTAGTTTCTTGTTTATTGCTTCTTTGGCTTTTTCTTTATCTTTAGACTTTTCAAATTTTACTATCTTATTTAATACTTCATATATTTCCTTTTGTCTACTTACTTCCCTTCCATAAGCTTTGTCCACTCTCAACATGTCCTTCACAGTTTTAAGAAGTTCTTTTATATTTGTATCCTCATATACTGAAAGTACCATTGGGTCTGTTACCTCATATTCTAAAAGTTCCTCATCATCTTCAATATAGTCAATATCAGGATTTATATATAAAGCAGCCTCAAACTTTTCTACATCTCCAGTCATTATATGAGCATAGGCATTTTTCAAGAAACTATTTGAACATCCATCACTTTCTCTTGGAGTTTCAAAATACTTTTCTTCTACCTCACCCTTAAGATATATAGAACTTTCTTTAAAATAATATTTAGACTTTTCATCATCTTCCATTAAACTAAACATAAGAGCAAGCTCAAATAATCTATATCCTAATGTAAGGAAACCAATTTCTTCTTCATCCTCATCATATTCACTTGTTTTTTTCTCAACAAATTCTCTAAATTGTAATGCTATATTTTCTGAATCCTCTAATATTTCTTTAAGCTTGTCATTATTTTTTAATTCATATTGAATATAGAATAAAATATTTAACTCTGATAAGTATTGTGAAAAGTCATCTGCCCTCTCTAGTTTTTCTTTATTTTTAGAAAGATAATTTTCTGCATTATGCTTTAATACCACTAGGTTGTTTATAAAATCTTTCTTATTTTTTAATTTCTTAGGCTTTTCCATAAGAATTCTAATGTCTTCATCCTTTAGGTTTTTAATTAAATCTTTCTCCTCATTAGATAAAGGGGTTACTGCTTTTACCTTATTAAAATCTAAAAGACTTTCATCTGCTTTAACTATTTTATGAGGCTTGTCTATAATGTCACCAAAAACCTCTGGAAAAGTTATTGATAAATCTACTAACATTATGAAATCAAAAACTACATCAAAGTAATCACTTTCAATAGCTTTTTGTGCATAATTTAAGGCTAACTTTTTATATTCTTCCTTATTCTCATCCTCTGTCAAGTAAAGATACAATGAATAATACATCTTTAGCAAAAACTCATCATTTTTTTTGTAATAGCGTCCTACTCGTTTAGTTACGTATAAATCACATAATACTGAATATATGAATTCATCCATACTACAATAATCCCATTTAAAGGTTTTTATTTCATTTTTACTCATAGCTTCTCTATCTCTTGTTACTACAGTATAAATAGGCTTATTATATTTTCTTAAAACCATAATCTCATGTATTTTTATTGTGGTAATATCATATCTAATTACTCCATAAAACCTAGTAAGTTCTTTACACCATTTCTCATTTTTCTTCATATCAGTATCAAATATTCCATTTTGAAACTCGTCGCTACTCAATAGTTCTATATAAGTTTTTTCATCGCCAAAAATATGTGCCACTAATCCATAAATAAAAAAGTCTGAAGCTATGCTCTGATTTTTATGGCCCGAGTTGTTAGCAGTTTTAATTTTCTCTACATCTAAATTTAAGTTTTTCTTAAAATCAAACTCTTCCCTATTTATTGGATTTTTCAATAAAATATCATAGATAAATTTTCTTACTCTTGGTCCTCTAGGCTCTTCACTAAACTGTCTGAATTTCTCTTTAATTTCATCTTCTGATAAACTTGAAAATCTATTCATTTTCTCCTCCTTTTAGTACTTCCACCTATAATGATATAACTTATAATCACTAAACCAACTTAACTTTCCTTTCTTTATGCTTGGTCTAGAATTATGAACTACAAAAGGCACCCCATCGCTATCTCTCTCTGCAGTTACCATGCCAACATGTTGATAAGGCTCAAGAAATAAAATAATATCACCAGGCTGCCACTGTTTTAAATTATCAACATTATCTGGTATTACTTCACTTGTTAAGGTGTCACAATATTTATCAAAATACACCATTAAATTAGGTACTCTTCTAAAATCAATATGAGGATCTGCCTTGTCCTCTATTCTCCAATAATCATCTATATTATTTTTAATATCCTTATCTACTAAGTCCTTTAAGTTTATATCTATTGAAGAAAAAGCTCTCCATATAACATCAGTACAAACTCCCTCATCCTCTGGTGGATATCCCCCTACATAATAGGCATCCACATATTTTGTATTTGAATCTAGCTGTTCTTCTAAATTATTTGAAATATCAATTGGATCTGGAACCCCATTATTATTTCTATCAGCTCTTGAGTATTCTTCTGGGACCTCTATCTTATTCACAAATGGTTCAACCTTTTCTGCAACCTCTGGCTTAAATTTTTTAAGAACTAAAACAGTTCCTGTAGTTACTACAAACATTGTAATTAAAGTTATTATTATTTTCTTTTTCCTATTTATCATAAATTCACCCAAAACTCCTTCCAACCTTGCATTCCTACTATAACTTCTTAAATTCTATAAACCTCATTTGCATTCCTTCTTGTCCATCATAATAATTTACTTCTTTTTTTCTTTATATCCATAATTAAAGAATCTTCAAGCTTTCCTGCCTTCATAGCCCTTACAATATAAGAATCATTTATCATATCATATCTTTCATTATAATAGTAACTTCCCTTTACCATTTCTTTTAATTTCATTTTTAATTCCTCTACCTGTTTTTCATCCTTGTAATTAGTTCTTATGACTAAAGTATATAATCCATAATAAGCTTTACTTAATTGTTCCTCATGATCACGCACCCACTGTATTAAATATTCATTAGTTAAATATCCCTTTACATACATAATTACAATATCTATTGTTCTCATAGCTCCTCCAATATTAAATATTTCTTTATAGCTAAAAAACTATGTTGTTATATTTAATTTTACCACTTTATATACATAATTTCCCAAGAAATAAAAAAAGACCAAGCAATTTAACTTAGTCCTTATTAATTATTTATTAGGTAAAAAGATAGAAAATATAGTTCCCTCATTATGTGATTTCACTTTAATATACCCACCATGTTTACTTACTATTTCTCTAGTTAAATATAAACCAATTCCTATTCCTTCAGCATCCCCAACATTTTCCCCTCTATAAAACCTACTAAATATTTTAGCCATGTCATCTTCTTTTATTCCAATACCATTATCCTTAATATCAACTCTAACAAACATTTCATAACTTTCAATCTTTACATCTATTTTGCCATTTTCACTGCTATACTTAACTGCATTTTCTAAAATATTGAAAATTCCTTCTTTTATCCAATTCTTATCATGATTAATTGTAACTTTATTAACTTCATCTAATGTTATTTCAATATTTTTAGCTTTTGCCTTACTTTGAATCTCATTTATAGCCATTAATAGGGTGTCATTTAATTCGCTAACAGTGTACCTTAAATTTATTACTCCACTTTCCAATCTAGACATTTTTATCATGCTTTCAACCAAAAAACTTAACCTATTTAAAGAGCTCATAACAATTTCATAAAATTCTTTTCTTTCTTCTTTACTTAATGACTCATCCTGTAAAAACTCACCATACATTTTCAAATTAGTTAATGGAGTTTTTAATTGATGTGCTATATCTGAAATCAATTTTTGAATTTCATTTCTTTCCTCTTCAATTTGACTGTTTTTATTATTTAATATAGTAGTTAATTTTATAGTTTGATATTGAAGCTTAGAAAACAAGGTATCTTCTATAGTTGAAAATACTTCCTTATCCTTCATATCTATAATAGTTTGTAGCATGTCAGATAGTTGTATAAATATACTTTCCATATGCTTTTTATAAATTATTTTATAAATAAAAAAAGAAGAAATCATAAATAATGAAAATATTAAGGTAGCAAGAAACACCTCTCTACTTTCTGATATCACATATATATAAACATTAAATATAATTGCTGATACTATAATAATTTTACTTAATACATTATTTAATTTGTCAAACTTAATCCTCATAAAATTATTCTCCCAAGGTATATCCAATACCAAATACAGTCTCTATATATTTAGGATTTTTAGGATCTTCCTCAATCTTCTTTCTAAGCCTTCTTATATTCACACTTAATGTATTTTCATCAACAAAGTTTCCATTGCTATCCCAAAGTTTTTCTAAAAGGATTTCCTTTGTTACAACTTTACCTCTATTTTTAACAAGTATCTCTAATAGCTTATATTCTGTTGCTGTTAAGTTAATTTTATTATCATTTACAGAAACAATCATCTTATCAAAATCTATTATTAAACCTTTATGCTGAAAAGTATTTTTATTATTGCTATTTATTTTAAGAATAGCATTTACCTTATATTTTAATAACTCTACTGAGAATGGCTTGGATATATAATCATCACAACCAACTTCATACCCCTTTACCATATCCTCTTCTGTATCATTTGCAGTAAAAAATACTATAGGAAAGTTCACATATTCTCTAATTTCCTTGCATAAATCTAACCCATTTCCATCTGGTAAGTTTATATCTAAAAGTAAAAAATCTATTTTATTATTTAATATCATTTGCTTTCCTTCAGCTTTATTATAAGCAGATAAAATTTCATAACCTTCCCTTTTTAAAGCAAAAGCTACTCCTTTATTAAGTGCTTTATCATCTTCAATTATTAAAACTTTTGTCATATATTATCTTCCCCCTTATTTTTCATTATAGCAAAATGTGGCAAGCCATACTACTTGCCACATCTCCTTTATTCTTCTATTTCTCTAATTCTTTCAGTTACACTTTGCTTTGAACATGCTTTAAATACTATTGATGGAGTTACTAAACATATAATAAATATTACAATTGTTAAAAATATAAGTGGTACTGCTGGGAATGTAAATACTGCATAATCTGCTATATTTTGAGCTAATACTGATATTCCAAATATAATACCAGTTCCTAGGGTACAAATTAATAATGTTGTTATTCCTGCATAATATACTCCTTCAAACACAAGCATCTTTTTAATTTGCTTCTTAGTCATTCCTATACTTTCCATTACAGCAAGCTCTTTTAATCTTATATTAATTCCTGTTATCATAACATTAACAAAATTTAATACCCCTATTAATATCAAAATTAAAGATACGCCCCCACCAAGAACTCTTTGCACCATTGATGTTTTCTTAAATTCTTCAGTTTTAGTAGTTTTAGCTTCTAAATTTAATCCTTGGCTCTTTGCTATATCTTCTAAATAAGTTTTAATTTTAGATTCATACTTTTCTTCTACATTTATGTAGGAAAGATAATTAGCAGGATTACTATCTATCTTTTCTAAAGCTGATTCACTCATACAAATTGTTGGTATACCTACTGGAGCTTCTAACCCTGACGGTATCTTTGTATCTAAATCCACTACTTTAGCATCATATTCTAATGATTTATTAGTAGTAGGATTGGTAATTTCTTGCTTACCCTTTATATTCTTATAGTTATCTCCATAATACCAGTTATCTACAAGAATTAATTTACCTTCCTTAAAAGCTTCTAAATCAAATTTTTCTTTGTTTTCCTTATATATTTTTTCAATAGTACTATCACTAATTCCAATTATACTAGCATTCATAAATTCAGGATTTATTTTTGAATTTTCAATAAAACTATTAAGTTCCTCATCACCTAATCCAAATCTACTATAACTTTCTTTTAGTGCAGGTAATAGTACTTCATCATTCATAGTTAATCTAAGAGTACTTAATTTAAATGTATCTATACTTTCCACACCAGTTATATTACTAATATTATTCAAAATATCATTATCCATTTTTCCTTTTACTGCACCTATATTTTGAAGTTCAAAATCATTAGGAACATACTTGTTTATATAATTTTCAACCTTTATACTATCAATAAACGTATTAACACTTAAGAAAGTAACTATCCCCATAAATAATGATAAAAATACTAGTATAGCTCTTTTTTTATCTCTAAAAACATTATACCAAGCCATTTTATAAAGCTTACCACCATTAGTTGTATTTCTATTTTTCTTTTGCTTTTTTGATGTACTTCCTGTATATTTCATAGCTTTAATTGGAGAAATGCTACTAGCTATTTTAGCTGGTTTTCTATAACTTATTAGTACTGTTGTTAAAGAAAATAATGCTGCTAATATAAATATTATTGGGCTAAATGATACATCACTTGGCATTGCTGTTGCAAAGGCTCCTGTAAAAAACATACCTAAAACTACCGGTACTACACCAAATGAAACTATTGCTCCTAATGCTAATCCTATTGGAATTCCAATTATAGAAAGCTTCAAGGCTTGTCCTTTAACTATCTTTTTAATCTGTTTAGGGGATGCTCCTAAAGTTTTTAATCTTCCATAAAAATTAATATCCTTAGTTACAGCTATATATAAAACGTTATAAATTAATAGGTATCCACTTAAAATTATAAATGCAACAATCACAAAAACTGTAATACCAGTACTAATAGCAATATCTGAAGAATCTTCTACCACATATGAATAATTAAACTTTTGATCTTTTTCAAGCTTAACTTCACTCTTTAATATATCTTCTGATGAATATTTATAATTATTTTTTACTGTCATTGAAAACAATCCATTATTTTTTAGTGATAGATTATTTTCTTTAATAAAACTTTCAGAAACATAAATATAGCCTGTATCTTCTGCTAATCCATAAGAGGTAAATATGCCACTTATAGTAAACTCTTTATCAATAATTTTATTATTTATTTTGCATGGAATACTTATTTTATCTCCAATATTTGCATCACTTTTCTTAAGTAGTTCTAATGCTAATCTTGAAATCATAATATTATTTGCATTAGTTGGATAATTCCCTTTTATATCATCTAATGCAGGTATTAATTGCTTTTCATATCTATCTTTATCATGATATTCTAATTGTATACTTGTCTTATTTTCACTTAAAATATCTAAACTTACATTTCCAACACTTATCTTTGATCCTGTATTTTTAAATATGTCTAAAGTCTTAAGTTTTGCTATTTGCTCTTCTGTTGGATTTTGAAGTGAAATATTAGCTGTTGTTCCTGCTAAACGAGTCTTCATTATTCCATAGTTTTTAACAAAACTTATTCCAATACTAAAAACTGATGACATCATAAAAGTTGTTAATATTATAGCAAGTATTGCAAATATATTTCTGACTTTATTTGTTCTTAATGAACGATTAGTTATTCTTTTTATAATCTCCTTATTATTATTTTCAAACTTCATTACTTGCCACCTCTTACAAAAACTTTTCCATCCTCAATTCTTATAATTCTATCTGCAAGTTGAGCAATTTCTTCATTATGAGTTATCATAATCATTGTTTGATTAAACTTTTTACTAGTTGTTTTTAAAAGCCCTATAACATCCATACTAGTTTTACTATCAAGATTACCTGTTGGTTCATCAGCTAAAATAATACTTGGCTTTGTAGCTAATGCTCTTGCTATTGCAACTCTTTGTTGTTGTCCTCCTGATAAATTATTAGGCATATTAGTTAGCTTTTCTCTTAACCCTAGTGTGTTAATTATTGAATCCACATATTCTTTATCTATTTTTACTCCATCTAATTCTATTGAAAGTACTATGTTTTCATATACATTTAATATTGGTACTAAATTATAATTTTGAAATATGAAACCTATATTTCTTCTTCTAAAGACTGTAAGCTCCTCATCTTTCATAGAGCTAATCTTTTTTCCATTTATAATTGTTTCTCCACTTGTTGGTGTGTCTAATCCTCCTAACATATTTAACAAAGTAGATTTTCCACTACCTGATGTCCCTATAATAGCAACAAATTCTCCATCATTTACTTCTATACTTACATTATCTAAAGCCTTAATTTTATTAGGCCCTTCTCCATAAATTTTCACTAAATTTTCTGTTTTTAAAATACTCATTCTGTACCACCTCATAATATTTTTCTACTATAATTTGTATTTTAAACAGAACTTCTTACGATTTTCTTACATATATAATTTTTCTATAGCTTATACAAAAAAGGTGGAGTGAATATTTATTTTGTTTGTTCCGTCGCATAGTCCATAGATATTTATTTTTCGTGTTCCGTCGCAAGCTCCAAGTCACAGAAAAATAAATATCTATTCCCTTCTTACTTAAGGTAAGGAAATTATAAAATTACTATCCTTTATTTTATATTTTTAATATGAAATTATAATAATACCTTTGAGCTATAGCTAATTAAAATTTTATACTTTCCTATACATTAAAAAGAGACTAAGCTATTTAGCTTAGTCCTTAAAAAGTGATTTATTTTCAGTTTTTTTGAGAGTACTTTACCCATGTATAGAATATAAGAACTATTCCTATAATAAGGCATCCAGCACTTATTGCCTCAATAAATCCTGAGAAAAATTGTTCATAAGCTTTTTCACCAGGTTGCCATATAAGAGAATAAATTGCTGTAATAAATGATATTAATATTGCACATAAAGCCCCAATCAATGATTCATTTCTTTTTAATTTTTTAATCTCATTTAGTAATGAGTTTATAGTTTTATTACTTTCTACCTCTACATTTTCTTCTTCAATATATTCACCCTTTAATAATTCACTCATAGATACATCCAACACCTTACTTATATCTTCAAATAATGAACTATCTGGTAGGCACTTACCACATTCCCATTTAGAAACTGCTTTATCAGTTACATTTAGATGTTCTCCTAGTTCTGCCTGTGTAAGTTTTTTCTTTTTTCTAGCATCTGCTATAAATATTCCGATTTTTTTTGTATCCATAATTACACCACCTTTAATATCATTATAATTTCAATGGCACTAAATCTAAACCTACCACAGGTAGAATTGGTAGAGTAGATGTAGAAAATACAAAATTTTAATATGAACTTTACCTAAATTTTGCGCGTACATCAATAAGTTTTAGAACATCACTAAATATTTCATCCTTATCTTCTAAATCTATCATTAACCAACTTTAACTATCTCTGCACAGAAATCATCAAATAGTGAATTTCTAATATATTCACTTATTTCACCTATGTCTGGACAATAATTATAATTTTTAATATCTATCATAGTATTCCTGTTCCTTTCAAATACCTATCCACTTCTTACAATAATTTACTATTCCAATTATAACATAAGCCAATGATCTATTTTAATATCATTGGCCTAATTTTTCCCCTTAAAATATCCCATAAAACTTGATACACTCATTTTGGGTAATATTTATACTAACATGATAATCTATGTACATCATTCATTTTCAATGTTCTCATTCCGATATTAAAACACAGTTACCAAGCCGTATTTCTACTATATCAGAAGGAGTTTTTTTATAATACTCATAGCCATAAACTATCCGAACCCCAACGTCTAACACGGAGTTTTCTAAATGCAATTAAAGGAGCTGTCGCAATAGAGAATAATTTTTTCTATTGCGACAGCTCCACTATCTATTTAATTCTTAAATTCTTAATGTCATCTATATTTAATTGCTTCCTCTACGCTTAACAATTCAGCTTATCTCATTGTTTTTATCTTTAGTTAAATATTTTCTTTATATACTTCTTCTACCAACTCAATACTTACTTCAAGCATTTCTGAAATCAATTCTTTACTCATTCCCTTTGATAACATATTTCTAATTGCAATTTTAGCTCTATTCAAATCTCCTCTTTCTTCTGCTGAACTAATCATATTAGCTCTTTCATGTAATGATCTTTCTCTCTCGTAATAAATCCTCATTGTTTCTTCATCACTACTTAGGTATTCGATTTTTTGTTCAGCTTTTTCTATTGCTGTATCCAAACTCATCAACTCCTTTAATGTAGTTTCAGGTGTATCTTTTTCTAAAAACATAAGCCATCTTTCTATCGCATTTTCTCTATAATCTTTATCTTTTTTCTTTCTAAACTTCGGTAACTCTAAAAAGTGAATCTCAACAACATCTGTTAACATATAGTCCTTTTCTATATCCTCCCATAGATGAAATGAAGATTGATAACTCTCTGTTCCTAAAAATTCAAAATCTAAGATATTAATTGTGATTACCTTTTCTAAACTAGTGTAATCTTGACCCTGCTTTATATTTTCAAGATACATCTTCCCACAATAAAATAATGTCCTCTTATCCATGTTACCTTGATCTGTAAGTTGTACTTCTATATCTATATTTTCTCCATTAGATGTTTTTGCTCTCACATCAATAATTCCTGTTTTATCTAAAATTAATTCCTTCGTTAATTGTTTATTATCTATAATTTCTAACTCTACTATCTTCTCTTTCTTAGTTCTCTTTAATACGGCATTTATGAATGATATTAAAATATCTTCATTTCCTTTTTCACCAAATACCTTCTTAAAAATGAAGTCATTAAGTGGTTTTACTTTTCTCATATATAAATTACCTCTTTGCTTCTTATCTTTAGTTAAATTATTATCTTTTATTAAACTTATTATAACATTAATTGAAATTTTCTTTAATAGAAACTTGATTATACTTTTAATTTACTTATACTATAAATATCTTATAAATGCTTAAAAGTTTTTTTTAAATCAAATACTAACCCTTAATATTTTTTCTAATAATTTTGGTTCTCCACAGATACCCTTAACCATATCATAAGTAAAAAAGTTTAGACTTTCCTATATACAATATAATTAAGAACATTTCAAATTTAAATTTTACCTATATTTTCATACAAAAATAGCTAATAAAACTATTATTATTTTACTAGCTACTTTTGTAATATATTTTTTGCCCAATTGGGTACTTTATTATCGCTCCATATTATCTTACCATTTTTTAAATATATAACTTCCTTTAAAACTTCTGTATTATCATATATATTTACTTCATCACAAATCTCAATTACATCATTCAAGTTATTTAGTGAATCTGCTAACTCCTGCAAAAATTGTATAAGTTTTCATATTATTTACCTATAACCTTAGCTTGCTCTTTTTGTAATACTAAATTAGATAATGTCATATAAAAGTCTTGCTCTTCTTTTGTCTTCGCATTTTTAAATAATTCCTTCAATTGACTATATGAATAATTTATAAAAATATCATATAAATTAATATCCTTATTTACCATTAGATTTCCTCCTAAAGAAGCATTTATATGAATATTATATACCAAATTCAATGTATTATAAACCTAATTCCACATATACAGTTCACCATTCATTATGCTAAATTCATCCTAGAGGTACCAATAATTGCAAAAGGCTAGGCAACTACTGCCTAGCCTATTTATTTTACTTATTATGAGTTTACACTATTTCTCTCTTGAAATAAAACCAGGTACCATCTACCCCTGCTAATTCCCATCCTTCATTTCCAAGTACATTTAGCTTTTCACTAATCTCTTTTTTATATTTATTTTTATCTACTTTAAAAACACTCTTTAGTTCAATTTGAATTTGCTCAACTCTGTATTCATACCGTTTCATATAAATCATCCCCTAAAATTAATCATTTTTCTTATAAAAATACTTCTTTAAAATAAACTCTACACTTATAAAAGCCATGACTACTATTGCAAATTCAACTTCTAACATAATAACACTAACATTATTAGTATCTAAAAAGCTTGTAGCATTTAAAATATCTGATTTGTTTATTATTAATACTATAGCAGTTATTATAAATGTAACTAATCCTGATAAAAGCCAAATCATCCCACACTTTTTATTAGAAGATTGTAGTGATTTTTTACCCTTTAAAAAATCACTATTATCTACATTTCCTAAGCCACTACCAATCATAGCAATAGGAATAAACAAATCTAATATTCTATTTATTCTTTTGTTGGAATGTCTATTATATAAGCACCCTATACAAATCATAATTACTGGAACAATAATGTTGCAAAACAAAATAAATATCTTCATATAATAACCTCCATATCGATAATCGTTTTTCCAGAGAATTCTTACTTAATAAGAGTCAATTTATATAATTATGTATATTCTTTTTTATTTTGATAGTCATTTTTAGTTATAATCCAAACAGGTAAATCTTCTTCATGAGTTTCACTAATTTTCATTCCTAAAGACGTGATTGTTGAAATTGATTTTTTATTATTTAAAACTATTTCAGCCACAATGCTCTCAAGATGTAATTTATTAAAACCATACTCAAATAATGCAAAACTTGCTTCCCTTGCATATCCATTCCTTTGGAACTTTTCATTAAAAATCCATCCCAATTCATATTCTGAAGGTTTATTAAACTCATGAAATACTATATGTCCTATTACTTTACCTAAGTGTTTTTCTTCTGCTGCAAATATCATTTTTTCCTCAATTCCATATTTCTGAATGAACTCTTTAGTCTGTGAAATTGTTAAAACAGGCTCTATATACTCCATTACTGCAATGTCTGAAAGATATTCAAATGCATCTTTATAATCTTTTTCTCGAAAATCCCTAATAACAAGTCTCTCTGTTTCGACTCTCATAACTTCCCCTCCATATATAGCAAGTATTTTTTTAACAATATAATATTTACAGAATCTTTTTAAATTCACTAACCTTATCCTTTATACTCTAATGAATAAACTAGAATTTACCTCGTTAAATGAACTAAATATTCAATAGTATCTTCTTCAAATTTCTTTTCACCAGTTAGATTAAACCCATGTTTTATATAAAAAGAAATTGCCCTTTCATTTTTTTCTAATGCCCAAAGATTATTAGCACTATACTCATTAATTGCATATTCTATAAGTTCTTTTCCAATTCCTTTACTTTGAAAAAAAGTATCTACATATATTTTACAAATCTCTCTTTCTTTCAATTGAACAAATCCTTTTATTAAACCATCATCATAAACTAATATATTTTTTAATATTTCATCTTTTCCAAAATAATTATCAATCATAGCAACTACCTGCAATTCTCCAAAAGAAAATCCATCATCCTTAAAAATTGGCCAATAGTTCATTCGATTATTAAAAACATATATTTCTGCTATTCTTGATAAATCTTTTTTTGTTGCTTTTCTAATATTCACTCTTCCCATCCCCTATTTATTCCGCTACTTTTTACAATAATTTTCCAACACAATTATATCACAAGGCATTATCAAATATCTTATAAATTATTTCTAATTTTTCCTCTCCACAAATACACTTCACCATACAATATGTTAAACTTATCCTAGAGGTGGTTACAATGAAAAAGATTATAAAAGTTGTAGGAGCTATAATAGAAAACTCTAATTCAGAAATTCTTTGTGCCTTAAGGTCACCAAATATGAGTATGCCAAACCTTTGGGAATTTCCTGGTGGAAAGATAGAAAAGGGCGAAAGCAACGGACAAGCTATTGAAAGAGAAATTAGAGAAGAATTATCCTGCAAGGTAAAATACATAGAGGATTTTAATGATAATACTCATGAATATGAAAATATTATAGTTAATCTTATTACAGTTAAGTGTAAGCTTGTAGAAGGAACACCAACTGCAAGTGAACATTCTAAACTTATATGGCTTAAAAGAGAAAATCTTGATTCATTAAAATGGGCTCCTGCAGATATCCCTGCTGTGGAGGAATTAAAAAAATCTCATAAACTGCAAGACTAACCTTGCAATTTATGAGATTTATTACTTAAGGAGCTATTGAGTATCCACCATCAACTAATAAACATTGACCAGTATAGTATTTGCTATCTGGACCTGCTAAAAATGCTATAACACGTCCAATATCATCTTCTCCATCTCCAAACCTCTTCATTGGTTGAGCTTCCATTATTTCTTTATACTTCTCAGGGAATTTTGCTGCCCATACCTTAGCAGCTGGACTTTCTGCACCTGGAAGAACACAGTTTACAATAATATTGTATTGAGCCCATTCCTTAGCTGCAATCTTAGTAAGTCCACGTATAGACTCCTTGTTACATCCATAAGCTAATTGCCCTGCATATCCAAACATACCTGTTGCAGAAGCAAAGTTTATTATTCTTCCTTCATTTTGGTCTTTCATATAAGGGAAACATTCTTGCATCATATTTAATGAACCTATGGTTCCTGATTGCCAAGCTGTAAGCATTTGTTCATAAGTTGTATCTTCAACCTTAGCTGAACCAGGTAAACTTTGGGCATTATTTACCACAACATCAACGGTTCCATACTTTTCAACTGTAGCTTTTACTACTTTTTTAACATCTTCACGATTTCCAACATCACAAGTTATGGCAAAGCCTTGTCCACCTGCTTCTTCTACCTCTTTCACTGTTTGGACTATTGGATCTAGACGACGTCCTACACAAACCACCTTAACTCCACGTTTTCCAAGGTGAAGCGCTATCCCCTTACCAATACCTTGTCCTGCACCTGTAATAATAGCCACTTTCTCATTTAACTCTTTCATAAAAACCCTCCATCCCATATATAAACTCAGGTCTATTTCTAAACTAGTCAAATTCTTAATTGTGAAGACCTTATAGAAAAGTATATTACTTCTTGTATACATTTACAACATATTTTCCCAATTTTAAGTGTGTGACAACACAGGAAACATTATTCTCTCTCTATTAAATGGAGTTTCCTTTTTACTCCTTATAAAAAGGGTATAGTATAACAAAAAATAGAAGCTACATATGTAGCTCCCATAATAAATACATACTCTATTAATATGTAACAAGCTCTATATTATTCTCTTTAATATAATCCTTTAACCTATCATCACATAATGTTACTAATTCTTTTAATCTATAATTATTATAGCTACTAATCTCCCTTAATTTACAATCACTATATCCTGGATGAACCATAACTTCAATAAACTCTTCATTCTTATTCTCTTCAAAAATATTTATAAGAGTTTCAACTGTTGCATCTTCACCAAAGAAACCTGTAACATACTTAAACTTCCCGTGTCTTCTACAAGTAAGATTATATTCCTTGCATAGTTTTTCAGTAATTGGATATGTATACAAATTATCATGTACGCTATGATGAGAATCTATATGTGTTGGCTTTCTTTTAAATAATTCTATAAACCTCTCTATTTGAGCCTTCCACTCATTATATATCTGATCTTTATCTAAGTTTTCTAATACTAAATCCTTTTTGTTATAGAAGTTTCCATTTTCATCACATATGGTTTTACCATTAGTTAATGGTTTACCTAACGTTAAATTAAGATGAATACCAAAACCTAAGTTCGGACACTTTTTTGCTTTTTCAACTGATCTTTCTATATCGTCAGAATTAACTAATACAGTTGTTGAAGATAATATTCCATTTAAATGACAAAATATTATTCCTTCTGTAATTCCATCTGTAAAACCATAATCATCTCCATTAATAACAACTTTCATAAATCTCATCTCCCTATTAACTATTTATCTCCTTAGCAACAAAAGAGGTTAATAAATCTATAAAAACTGAAAAGACTACTGTATTTTCAGTATATATCTTTTCATTTTGGTTTTTACTGTTTGGTAACCAAATATAATGTTCATAACTACTTTTATTTACAACCTTACTATTCATAGTTATTAAAGCAACATTCATTTCTTCATTAAACATCTCTTTAATAAACCCTTTAGTAGATTCACAATTAGCACTAATTACTATAACTAAATCATCCTTATTGGCTACATTTATTAACTCATGTCTATCGTCAGAAGAAAAGGAATTGCAATTTATACCAAATTTCATTAAATTATATTTTAAAAGCTCTGCTGAAAGCCTACTTTTATGAGTACCTATAGTAAAAACCCTTCTTGCCTTTATAATAGACTTTGCAAAACTTTCAAGTTCCTCTTTGTTTATAACTGTATCTAATTTTGAAATCAACTTTTTATAAGATTCTAAAACTTGATAAGACATTTCAACATCATTTTTATCACTTAAAGCTTGTTTCTCAGCCTTATATAAATGCATTTTAAATGAACTAAAGTTATCATATCCAAGTTTTTGACAAAACCTTGTAATGGCAGGTTGAGATACCCCTATATCAACTGCCATATCAACTATTGTTCCTCTAAAAATTTCATAGGCATTTTCTTTTACATATTCATATATCATTAATTCATTTTTTGTAAAGCTATCCTTTTTAAGCTCCATCAATTCATATGGGTTCATAAATTAAGACCTCCTAAAACTCATTATATAAATTATAACAAATCTTTAACCCCTTTTATAACCTTATCTATAAATATATCCGCTTCTCCTTCATTGCACCTAGAATTAAAGGTTTCAAAATATTTTCCATACTGCTCTTTGTTTACAAGATAATTGCAATATGTATTTGTATAGCAAATAATTATAACCTTATAGTCACTAAAAGCTTCTTTTATAAGTTTCCCAAAGGCACTAACAACATCACCTGGAAGTGATACTATAATTACCTCTCCTAAATTTATTATTGAACTAATTAAATTCATACTAAAAGATCCAAAACCTAATTTCAATTCACATCGTTTCTTTAGCATATTAAGCATAGGATTATCAACATTGCTTTTTAAAGTATTAATAGTTGTTAAATCATTTGAAAAATCACTATAAGTCGTATATTCTACTTCCTTGCTATTAATAAAATTCAAATTTATACTTTCTAAAATTGCTTTTTCTTTTATTTGATTTATAACTCCACTACTAACATACTCTAATTCATCTATACCACTTGTTCTTCTATAGAATCTAGTTGATACATCTCCTGTTGTTCCATTACATATAATAGTAGGTGCATTTGTAAGATTTGAATATTTCTTTCTTATCCATCCTAATAAATCACTAGACAATAGTACGTTACTACCATTTAATAAGGTTGGATGAACTGAAATATTTAATAGGGAACATATAACTTTATCTTCTTTATAAAATTCTAAAATGTTAATGCTTTTATCGCTCCATCCATCTTTTTCATTCCTATTACCATATAATCCTTCAATAGAGCAATTCTTATATGTAACTTTACATTCAGTTTCACATTGCAGAGCTTTTTCAATAGATTTAATCATTTGTTCTTTAACTTCTAATTGAAGCTCTTTTTCAACTTTAGTATTTTCAAAAACTAATTTGAAGAATGCTGGTGCAGAATGTGTATGAATACATCCAATTAAAATATTACTTTTTTGAATATTATATTCAGAAGAAATATAATTTCTTATATCTTCGCAAAAGCTTTCTTCTAACATTATAGAATCTAACATTGAAATAATTACTGGAGTATTATTAGATACAATTACTAAAGTGTTTATTTCAATATTATCTAAAATCCCTTTGCTTTTCTCCTGTCTATCATATCCTGCCATATTTACATTCTCTTTTGGAGTAACATCAATTTTATTAAAGCCAATCTTCATTTTTATCACCTCTTCTTACAATATATATTTAATCATAAAAGCCGTTTTTTGTAAATAATATTTATTTTTTTAATTTTGATATTGAATATATTATTCAGTAATGATATAATCATTTTGTAATAAAAAGCTTTACATTACACAAATTGACTTTTTTAGGAGGAAATATTATGAGTAAAGAAAAAGGATCAATGATGGAAAGATTTCAATCTTTTATGGAAGAACACATTCTACCAGTAGCATCAAAGATAGGAAGTCAAAGACATATGGCTTCTATTAGAGATGGTATGAGCCTACTTATCCCACTAACTATTATTGGAGGAGTTGCAATGATTTTAGCAATACCACCAATACCAGCTGGAATTGAAGGGACTAATTTTTTCTATAATTTCTTGCTAGCATGGAAGGACTTTGCTTCTAATTTCTATAACACATTGATGGTACCTTATAATTTAACAATCGGAATTATATCAGTTTATGTTGTAATGGGTATTTCCTATCAATTAGCAAGATCATATGAATTAAATGCTATAAATAATATGGTCTGTGCATTATTAGTATTTTTGTGTATTGCTGGTTTTCCTGAAAACGACTTAGTATTTAGTACATCACAACTTGGTTCTACATCAATGTTTGCTGGAATTATTATTGCTATTGCAGTAGTTGAAATTAATAGATTCTTTACAAGTCATAATATCTGTATCAAATTACCTAGTTCAGTGCCCCCAAATGTTGCAGCACCGTTTAATGTTTTAATACCGACTATAGCTAATATAGTTTTATTCTTAGCTTTAAATGCAATATGTTTTAGTGCTATAGGTGGTGGATTAACTACATTAATATATAAGGTTATCCAACCATTATTATCTGCTGCAGGATCCTTACCTTCGATTTTACTAATAAACATTTTAATGACAACTTTCTGGTTCTTTGGTATCCATGGTGCAAACATGGTATCAATTGTTGTTACACCAATAACTACAGCTGCTTTAGCTGTTAATGCAGAAGCTTATGCAACTGGACAACCTCTACCTGAAATTTTTGCTGGTGCTATAAACTCTGTATTTGGTAACTGGATAACTTACACTGCATTTTTAATTATTATGATATTTGTTTGTAAATCTTCACAGCTAAAATCTATTGGTAAAATTGCATCTGTACCTACATTATTCAATATTAATGAACCAATGATTTTTGGTATACCAACAGTTTTAAATATACTAACATTTATACCGCTTTTATTATGTTCAATTATAAATTTTACAACTGCTTATATATTAATGGATATTGGTTTCTTAGGTAGATTCTTCACTACATTACCATTTACTGTTCCTGGGCCACTACAAGCATTCTTAGCTACAATGGACTGGAAGACAATACCTGTATGGTTTATTTTACTAGCTGTTGATATAGTTGTTTGCTTACCATTCCTTAAAATGTATGACAAACAATTATTAGCAAAAGAAGCTGAAGAACAAGCATAAATAATTAGAACGATAGACCTTTATAAGGGTTTATCGTTCTTTCTTAAAAATAGGGGGAATTATGGAATTAGGATTTATACTATTAAAACAAATATTAATCATGTTTATATTCATGGCAATAGGATATGTATTATTTAAAAAAGATAAAATTACTACTCATGGTTCTAAGGATATAGGAACTTTACTTATATATTGCGTTATACCTATAATAATTATTAAATCTTTTTGGATATCGTACTCTAAAGAAAAACTAGAAATTTTAATTTCTACTTTCTTTATTTCATTAGCAGTATTATTAATTTCAATATTAATATCTTATTTATTTTTTAAAGATAATGGAGTTAAAAACTTTGGCGCTGCCTTCAGTAATGCTGGCTTTATCGGTATTCCATTAGTAACTGCAGTCTTAGGTGGAGATTCTGTATTTTTTATAGCTTGTATTATTGCAGAACTAAACATATTTCAATTTACCTATGGCGTTTTTATAATGACAAATAAAAAGGACGTAATATCTTATAAAAAGATATTAACTAATCCAATATTAATTTCTTTTATTGTAGGTATATTTATTTTTTTACTAAGAATTCCTGAAATTGATATAGCAACACAAACTATGTCTTTAATTAGTGGAATCAACACCCCTTTAGCTATGATAATTTCTGGAGTATACTTAGCACAAGCTGATTTAAAATTAATGTTTTCAAGTAAAGATTTATATTTAATTAGTCTTGTTAGACTTGTAATTATTCCAATTGCAACTCTACTATTCTTAATGATTTTACCAAAAGATCTATATACAGCTAAACTTGCCATTCTTATTGCTGCAAGCGCACCAACAGGATCAAATGTTGCAATATATGCCCAGCAGTATGAAAAAGATTATTCATCAGCTGTACTTATTGTTTGTATTACTACAATACTATCAATTATAACTCTCCCTATAATAACCTCCATAGCAGCAACTTTATTTTAAAATAAAATGAGAAGGTAATAATTTTTATACCTTCTCATTTTAATTAATCCATTTTGAATCATTATAAATGCCTATATTTATATATTTATATATTTATATATTTATATATTTATATATTTTTATCTTCTTATATTTATATATTTTTATAAATATGGCCTTTTATATTAAGCTTTCCTTTGCCATCCTTATAATATTAGATACCTCATCTACGTTCTCAATATTATAAAACATAAATCTGTTTGGCATTACCCTTCCCCTATTTCTTCTATTATCATATCCATTGTCATTATACATATCGTAGTTTGTATATCCCATGTTAAATTCAATACTTCCTCTTCCGCTTCTCTCTTTATACTTATTTACAATCTCTACATCCTTAAGCTCTAAATATTGAAACGATATATTCTTACCCATATTACAAAATAAAATTCTCTTATTACTTACTGCATATACCCTGTTCTTTATAGCAATAGCTCTTCTTATTGGTAATCCAAAAACCATATTTAATCCAACAAAAACAAAAAATCCTCCAAATAAAAGCATAACTAAACCTGCTCCACCTTTATAAGCAGTGTACTCCCAATAAAGTGCAAAGCTTAACCATACAATCATAAATAATAATTGAAATAGGCTACCCTTTTCAAAAAATTTATATTTTCCTTTTCCACTCCAAAGTATTTGTTCATCACCTTGTAATTCATTATAGAAAACCTCTTTCATAATTCCATTTCCTTTCTTTCAACTTATTTCCATATTAATATTCTTTTGAACTTTTTTCAATAAAGATGAGGATAAAACATTTTCTTTAAGTTATTTGTAATGTATATTACTGACAGATTGTAGAATTGTTAAAAAATTAAAAAGATAATATTAGATATATTTAATGACTCCCATTATTTGTATATAATATAATAAAAAAGTTGGAGTGGATATTTATTTTGTTTGTTCCGTCGCTACGCTCCAAGTCACATGGAAACAAATATCCAAAAGGAAGGTGAACTTTAAATGAAAGATTTTATAATAATATTAGCATCATCAACCTTATCAAGTACTATATTTTCTTGCTTATTCTATTGGTTAAACAATAGTAAATTAGGATTATTTAAATCAATACAAAGAAAGATAGATACTTTAAATGAAAAAAAGAAACGTAATTTAAATATATTTACTAATATATTATTAATAATAATAGGTTTATTTTGCCTAGCTAATAACATAAACTTTTTTGCTACTGGTTTAATTTTAGGAATTATAATAGCATTTAACTTAGTGTGTTTTAGAGAATTAGAAAATACTTTTAAAACTGATAATAAGGATCATCAGAACCTTTAAAGGTATTAAATTATTAATAACAATATAAAAAAAATCGCCAAGGCGACTGTGGAGCCGTCGATTTTTTTCGCCCATCTGCATAAGTGATATTCCAAATTTAAATTTGGTAAATAGAACTTACTCATTAGAGCTTCCGAAGCTTGCCTGAGGAAAATCTTGCAGGGGCATATATTTTATTTTTTATTCTTTAGGAAGAAATGAACTAATATATAGCTAAATTGTTGAAGTTATCCACAATTTAATAATAGATATAATTTCCTAAAGAATAAAAAATCCCTAAGAATATAACTACTCTTAGGGATTTTCTTACTATTATATAAATAGATTTAATCCTGAATCTTCAGTTGCTCCTAAATAAGAAGCTACTCCACCAATTTCTACACCTTCAATAAACTCTTCCTTCTTAATTCCCATAAGATCCATACTCATAGAACAAGCAACTACATTAACTCCCATATCAATTGCATTCTTTATAAGATCTTCTAAAGAATCTACATTATTATCCTTCATAATCTTTTTAATCATGGCAGGTCCCATACCCATCATATTCATTTGAGATAATGGTAACTTACCTGGGTGACTTGGAAGCATGCAATCAAACATCTTTTCTACAGTTTTCTTTTCAACCTTAGGTTTATCCTTACTCTTAAGAATATTAAGACCCCAGAATGTAAAGAACATAGTAACTTTTTTACCCATGGAAGCTGCACCTGTAGCTATTATAAATGAAGCTATAGCCTTATCTAAATCTCCACTAAATACAACTAAAGTCGCTCCATCCTTTACTGTACTACATGTAACCTCCTTATCTCCTTCTTTCCCCTTCTTTATATAAGCCACAAAATTCTTCTTTTCATCTTTATCTGTTTTCACTAAAGTATTTCCTGTTTTCTCACACCATGAACTTATATCCTTCTTAAAACCAGGATCACTTGCAATTACCTTTAATACTTCCCCTTCATTTAAAGATTTTGTTTCTTCAAATACTCTTTTTATAGGTCCTGGACATTGTAATCCACATGCATTTAAAGTAACCTTTGCATTTACCTCTGTTATATCTAAATCTTTTTCTAGTGACATAGTTGCAACCTCTTCCTTAACATTATTATCCTCATTATAACTTTCTAAGGCTCTCTTAACTTGTAAATATGTCTTTACTCCACCATCTATATTGAAGGAATCATATCCATGTTGAGATAAAATCCTAGAAGCTATATATCCTCTTAATCCAACTTGGCAAGTTACATATATCTTCTTACTCTTATCTAGTTGGTCAAATCTATCCCTTAACTGTCCTAATGGAATGTTAATTGAATTTGGTATTGTTCCTGTCATTAACTCCATTTCTTCCCTAACATCTAGAATTATTGAATCCTCCAAATTTATATTATCAACTTCATTCCATTGAATTGTTTTTACATCACCATCCATAATATTAGAAGCATAATATCCCATCATATTAACAGGATCCTTTGCTGAATTATATGGTGGTGCATAACAAGCTTCCACATCTTGAAGGTCTTCTACCTTAAGGCCTCCCTTAATTGCAGTAGCAATTATATCAATTCTTTTTTCTACTCCATCCATTCCTACACCTTGAGCTCCATAAATTTCCCCTGTCTTTGGATTAAACAACATCTTATAAGCTATTGGAAAAGCTCCTGGATAATATCCTGCATGAGAACCTGGGTGAATATGAATAGCTTTATATTCAAGTCCTAATCTTTTTAGTGTTTTCTCACTATTTCCTGTAGATGCAACAGTATAGTCAAATACTTTTGCTACTGATGACCCTAAAGTCCCCTTATATTTAACCTCTTTACCTGAAATATTATCTGCTACTAATCTTCCTTGTCTATTTGCTGGCCATGCAAGAGGAATCATTGTTGGCTTTTTATTTACAAAGTCCATTATTTCAACAGCATCACCTAAAGCATAAATATTAGGATCTGAAGTTTTCATATATTCATCAACTATAATTGCCCCTCTTTCATTTAACTTTAGCCCTGCTTCCTTTGCTATAGTCGTTTCAGGTCTAACACCTATAGATAGGATTATCATGTCACCATATATTTCTTTTCCACTTTTTAAAATAACCTTCTTACCATTATTCTTAAACTCTTCAACACCATCATTTAAAATTAAATCCACTCCATTATCAATTAAATGAGAATGTATAATACTTGCCATTTCTATATCTAATGGCCCCATTACTTGGTTACTTCCTTCAACTAATGTAACATTAACTCCTTTTTCATGAAGATTTTCTGCCATTTCAAGGCCTATGAAGCCTCCACCAATTACAATAGCTCTCTTTGGCTTCTCTTCTTCTAAAAAGCTTTTTATATTATCCATATCTGGAATGTTTCTAAGGGTAAAAAGGTTTTTACAATCTTCTATTCCAGCTATAGGTGGTTTTATTGGCTTTGCTCCTGGTGATAAAACTAGAGTATCATAGCTTTCTTCATATACTTCACCAGTTCTATAATTTTTAACACTTATCTTTTTTTCTTCTTTATTTATGGAGATAACTTCACTTAGATTTCTTATGTCTAAATTAAATTTTCTGCTCATTTGTTCAACTGTTTGAACTATTAACGCTTCTCTTGTAGGAATCACATCCCCTATATAATAAGGAAGACCACAGTTAGCAAAGGATATATATTCTCCCTTTTCAAACATAATTATTTCTGCGTCTTCATCAAGTCTTCTAAGTCTAGCTACAGCTGAAGCACCTCCTGCTACTCCTCCAACTATTAAAACTTTCTTCTTCATAACTCTATCTCCTTTAATACTTTTTTCAATATACTCTATTATAGCGTTCCCTTTCATTTTCTTCTGTGACTTTGTCACATAACTTATGGGGGATATTTATTCACTTTGTACTAAAGGTAAATAACACCTTTAATTTATATCTAATTAAAATTTTATACTTTCCTAGCCGTTAAAAAGAAGATATAAAACTATACCTTCTCAATTATTCTTATCAAATAATTTGAATCTTATTATTAATAAAAAAACCTCAAGAAAATCAATCTATTTCTTGAAGCTTTTTTATTATAACTATCTTATAGAATTATAGAATTTATCAAATATTTCTTTATTATATTCATCTGCTCCATCTACATTAGAACTTTTAAATACAGGTGGAACAAAACCATCTTTTATCATCATATCTATTGCTGTTGTTACAAGTGCTTGTACAATGGCAACACCTGTTGCATCAGAAGTTGCTCCTACAGGTGTATCTAACCCTTTAACTTCGAAGGCAGCATCTCCATACTCTGCACAATTATCAATATTAACATCTGATAACTCATAGATTTTCTTACCGCTTGAATGTCTTGAATCTATATTCTTTGAATGCTTTAGAGAACACATAGTAATAATATTAACCTGTTGACTTTTTGCCTCTAAACACATTTCTACTGTTGCAGCATTTCTTCCTGAATTTGATACAACAAGAATAGTATCTCCCTTTTGTATCTTATTTAAACCAAAAACTATTTTTGAATAGCCTTCTAATCTTTCAATCAATGTACTTTTATTAGGCTTTTGATTAAGCAATATTTCTGGCTCTAATATTGCATTTACTAATGCTAAACCACCAGCTCTTTGAAAAACCTCTTCAGCAATTATGTGAGAATGACCTGTTCCAAATATATAAAATCTCCCTCCATTTTTACATGTATCTGCAACTAATCTTGCTGCTTTTTCTATATTTTTAATTTGACTAGCCTTTACTTCATTTAGCTTGTCTATTATAAAATCCAAATAATCTATTGTTATCATATTCTCACCTATCCAATATATTTTGTTATTTGCTCAGTAATCCATTGAGGTCTTGTTATTGCAGTTCCAACAGTAACAAAGTCCGCACCCATTAAAAGAGCTTTTTTAACATCTTCTTTAGTTGAAATTCTACCTTCTGCATTTATATAAACTTTATCGCCTAAAGCATCCCTTATATCTTTTATAAGCTTAAAATCTGGCTCTTCCTGTCTTGGACTATAATCAGTAAATCCTGATAAAGTTGTAGATATAATATCTGCTCCTAATTTATAAGCATTTATACCTTCTTCTAAAGTAGATATATCAGCCATTACAGGAACATTTGGATATTTACTTTTAAATTCTGGAATATAATCATAGGAATATACTCCTTTATAGTTCTTTCTAAATGTACAATCTATAGCTATAATATCTGCTCCTACTTTCAAAATCTCTTCTGCACTTTCAATATCAGGAGTAATAATAACCTCACACCCTTCTGTGAACTTCTTATTAATTCCTACAATAGGTAAATCAACCTCTTGCTTCATTGCTTTTATGTCCAAAGGACCACAACCTCTTAATCCCTTTGCGCCCCCTATTTTAGCCGCCAAAGCCATCTTCGCCATAAACATTTCACCATGCAATGGTTCATCTGGATAAGCTTGACATGATACTAATAATGTACCTTTTAAATCATCTAATATCTTCATCTTATCTTCTCCTTTAAATATTAAGTAATATTTCTTCAACTAACCTTTCACCTTCACCCTCTTTAAATGGTGATGAAAAAGTCTCATAAGTTTTAACTTCATATGCAAATTTATCTGGAATATATCCTATATAACCATTTCCATATCCTATAACAATATTGTTCTTACTATTATTATCTTTAATTCTTTTTCCTAAGCTTGAAAAAAGCTCGCCAGGTATATATATAAGGTTATAGTTATTAACTTTTAGTATCTTAACCTTTGCAACTATTTCTTTAACATCAGAAAATCCTAAAGCCATCTTATAATTATTCGTTAATCCTTCTAACTTTGATTCCAACAATCTCAAAGATTTTGAATCCATGTTTTTACTTTTTGCTATTTCTACCTCTCTAGCCTTCTCTTTAACCTTTTCTTTAGCATGCTCTACTGAGTCAAATTCCTTGACCAATAATGGTATCTCTAATTCTATAGAATTTACTTTTTCTATATCTTCATAGCTGTTTACTTCTGGCATATTTCTTATTTCTAGTGAAACTTGAGTTCCAATTCTATCTACCTCTTCAAAAGTTGATGCATTCCTTGTAAATCTTGTACTTATATCACCACAGCTTCCATTTAAAAACATTACCAAATCATATTCATTAAGCATTTCCTCAGTTTTATTAGGAAAATCACCTGTAATAGACAAATTATCACTACTCATTACAGTTGGATGACATGATAAGTTATATAATAAAACTTTTTTTCCATCCTTTCTTAACAAATTAATACTAATAAGTTCATTATCATAAAACCAGTCTTTATTATTTCTATTACTGCAAATATTATTTACCATCTTTCTACTTACTGATAATTTAGCACTATCTTCATTGCTTATAGCATCAACTACAGCTTGCTTAATTTTGTTTACAATATAATCTACATATTCTGCATCATATTCTCCAAATACTTGTTTTAGGCCTTTTTGATATCCTTCATTAGTATTCATTGTTCCAGTTGGCCCTGAATGAGTATGAGATGTTGATACAAAAATGTTTTTTTCATTAAAGTTTAATGAACTCACAGAATTCTTCACTAAACCCACAAAATGGTAATCAACCCCTACAAGATCCAATTGAACAATTAGATAATTATCCTTTCCTCTTAAAGTTAATACTCTTGCTTTTAATTCATCATGAATTTCCTCTGCTTTTCTAATTACGTCATACCCTGCTAATAAACATCCTAACTTAGGAGTTATTATTTCTTCCTTATATCCAACTTTATAATTACTCATAATAATTCTCCTTAATTATTATCCTAAAAATCCACATAAAACTCCTACTATTGACAATGCAATTATTCCAAATAATATAAGGATAGAGCTCTTTCCTTTCTTTAATAACTTATAACAACCTAAAGTAGTTAATAGTGGAATTAATTTAGGTAAAATACTATCTAATGTTGCTTGAATTCCAAGTTCCAGTTCTCCAATGTTAAACACTGTTGGAATATTTATATTTACTAATTGTGGTATTAAACCACCTACAAGAATTAATCCTAATATAGTGGCCATTGTAGTAAATCTTTGAACTACCCCACTATCCTTAGCTTTATCTAAAAATTTGATTCCTTCCCTATATCCATAGTTAATTCCGTAGAACTTAATCCCCATATTTAAAGCATTAAACATAAGTAAAGCAATTACTAATCCGAATGGATTTCCTTCCTTAGCAAAGGATGCACCAATACTCATACATATAGGTAACCATGTTAAAAATACTATACTATCTCCAAGCCCAGCTAATGGTCCCATTAATCCCACTTTTATTCCTGATATAGTTCTATCAGCTTTATTTCCTTCCTTTTCCTCAAGTGCCGCTGTTACACCTAAAATAGGTGATGCAAAAGTTGGCATTGTATTAAAAAATTCTAGATGCCTCTTCATAGCTTTTGATCTTTCTTCTTTTGGCTTATCTCCATATAACTTCTTTAATACTGGTTTTATACTATATAAAAAACCTAAAGATTGCATTCTCTCATAGTTCCAAGATCCCATTAAGAGATTAGATCTCCAAAATACTTTTCTTATATCTTTCTTGGTTAACTTCTCCATTATAAATCATAACCTCCCTCATCATTTACTTGTGTATTTGCACTTGCTTCAACTGTTGATGCTGAATCCTTTTTACTATTAGTAAATATATCGTATAATACTGCAAATATAATACCAATCATAGCTAACCCTATAGTTGGTATATTTCCATATATAGTACAAACAAATCCAACTAATAAAAATACCCATAATTTTTTATTTAGCATTAATGATAGTAACATACCAAACCCTAATGCAGGTAATATTCCCCCTGCTACAGTTAATCCCTTCATAATAAACTCTGGAATATATCCAAATAAGTTTTGTACAAAATCTGCTCCAAAGTAAACTGCCAAAAATACTGGTACAGCCCTTGTTAATGCATACATTGGAAATCCTATAAGTTGCCATTTATCTATTCCATCAATGTCGCCTTCTTCTGCTAATTTATCAGCTTTATGTGTAAAAGATATTGCAAAAGTTCTTGCTAACATATCAAGTTGTTGACACACAACTGCTACTGGTACTGCAATAGCTATCCCCGCTACTGATCCCTCTCCAGATATTATTCCTACTGCTGTTCCTATTATTGATCCAGAAATAACATCTGGTGGTACATACGCCCCTATTCCAGTTACACCTAACCACATAAGTTCTAAAGTTGCTCCAATTATAAGCCCCTGATTAAAATCACCTAATATAAGTCCAGTAATAGATCCTGCAATTAATGGCCTATATAATGATGTTTGAAATGAAAATAAATCAAATGTACATATAGCAGCCCAAATTGCTAATAGTGTTGCTTGAATTAACATTATTAATCACTCCTTATTTTATAAATTCTTTCATATTTGTAACTTTATCAGCAGGAATCATTTGTATTTCAACATTTACTCCTAAATTCATTATTTCTTTAAAATCCATTTTATCTTTTTCATCTACTGCTACTGCCTTAGTTAACTTTTCTTTATTTAATACATGCTTCATTCCTCCTACATTTAGATACGGTATTTTAACTCCAGCTTTGAGATTCCTATACACATCTTCTGGATTCGTATAAATTAACATTGTTTTTCTTTTAATAGGATTATTCTTATATACCTCTGTAAACTTATCTACACCAAAAAGTAAAATTCTTATTCCTTGTGGTGCTGTCATTTCTAATACAGACTTTTGAACTGGATCATTAGCTAATAAATCATTTATCACTATTACCTGCTCAATTTCATACTTTTTTATCCAAGTAGTAGCTACTTGTCCATGCACTAACCTATCATCTATTCTTACAAAATCTATTGCCATTTTACATTCCTCCATTCTTATTTATGTACTTCTCCATATCAATAAATGATGATTTACCAACCTCTATTAAATGTTCTTTTAGTTCATTTAAATTCATATGTTCATTAGTAAATGCTTCTATCAATACAGGTAAATTTAATCCACTGATTACTTGTACATTATTATTTGATATCAAACTATAAACTGATGCATTATTGGGTGTTCCACCCATTAAGTCAGTTAGAATTAAAATATTTCTTTCAACACCAAACTCATCTACTACTTTTTGTATCTTTTCTTTAAACTGATTTAGGTCTATCCCTAATGTCATTGATAAGGCTCTAACTTTATTTTTACTTTGTTCTCCTACAATCATTTCAGCACTTTTTAAAGCCTCTTGTGCAAAATATCCATGACTTGCAAGTATAAATGCTATATCTGTCATAAACCATTTCTTCCTTTCTTTATTTTCTCAATATTATTTATAGCAATTCTTATGCCAATGCTCTTAAACTATTAAAATTTCATATTTATATGCTTTATAATGCACATTAATACGCTTTAACCAAAAAGAAGCAATGCACTTTAAATTAAGTGCATTGCTTCTTTTCAATAAATATAAGTAATAGATAATATATTTCATCATCAGGTATCTCTATAGAAAATCCAACTTCTATATTCCTTAATGCTCTCTTTATAAAATTAAATTCAGTAAATAACTTAGCTTTTACCTCTTCTAAATTTTCATCTGACTTAAGAATATTATTACATAGTAAAATTCTCTCTATCATACAACATACATGTACATATGTGCTTGCTATCTCATTTAAAGCTAACTTAAAAATATTACTATGCTCTATGCAGGAAATAAAATCTACTAAATAAGGATGTACTTTTTCAACATCTAAACATTGAAGATATTTAGATGTTACATCAGCAGCAGCCCCAAGAACCATATCTCTATTAACATCAATAATAAGGCTCTCATCATTTTCTATATTAATCTTTTCATCAATGAGATTAACTAATTTTTTAATTCCAGAATACGTTAACATTTCTTGCAATGATATATAAGGAATATTGTTATATATAAATTCCACTGCTCCAACTATTGCTATTATATATTTCTTTTCTTCATGAATTGCTAAATCTATAATCCTTTCTGCCTCTTTTTTATTACTTACGCTTATAGGTATTACATTGATATCATAAATATTATTTTTCTTTAGTATCTTTTTTATAGACTCCTCAATATATGTTGCTGTTCCTTGACCTGTATTGCAAATTGTAAATATTACTTTCTTGCTATTTCCCATTTCTTCGTCTAATCTTCTTTTTTGTTTTTCATAAAGATTCTTTTGAAGCTTAACCAAACTATACATAATTTCATCAATATTAGCATTAGGCATTATAGCCCTCCTTGATGCCTCAATTAAAGATAGTATGTTGGTATTTTCAATAACTTTCACCTTAAGTCCAGTTCTTTCTTGTATTTTTTCCCCTATAAATACTAGAGATCCCATGTCAACCATTATCAGTGTTCCTTTATTATTCTTGCTACTCTTAACCATTTCTAGCGCTTCATCTAAAACAATTTCTGGTTTCATCGTAAGTGGCATATTTATATATTTTATATGATCTATTCCTAATAATAAGTTTGCTGTCTCTGCTAATTTTTCTGCGATTAAATCTCCATGTGCTATTACTATAATATCTATAAAATCATGCTTCTTATTGCTTGATAAAACAAAGAATATTGTTGCCAAAAGATACGGCTCATACTTAGAACACTTTATATTAAATTCTTTTTCTATCCTTTTCACTACTTTTATAGCCACAGAGAATTCTTTAGAATTTATAATTTTAATATAATGTTTATATTCTTCATTTAACGGTTCAATATAGTTAAATTCAGATATATTTTTAAAATGGAACGCTAGGCTATAGTAAACTTCTTTATCAAAAACTAACTGTAGGTCTTCATATACAATTTCTGATATAGTACTTACAATCTCAATAATTTCATCATTAATGATATTTGCATACTTATAGTTTGAATACATATCCTTTACTACAGCTTGTGTAAAATCATCATATACTTTAGTTAAATTTATAGAATCACTATTAATCTTTTTTCTTAAATCATTGAAATACTTTTCAAAATCATACTTAGGAACCTCAATATCTAAATTGCTCTTCTCACTTCCTGAATACTCAAAATAATTATCATAAGCTAATCTATCTATTTTATATCTAAGATTTTCATCTACCTCTAAGCAAGAATCCCTAACATAAGAAGGTAAAAAATCAACAATAACTTCTATAAAATCTTTGTAATTACTTCTATACTCTAAAAATGCACGTGCTACTGTAATTTGTATATCACTTCTTAACTGCCCTATATTTCCTGTTGGTTTATATATTAACAAAGAAGTCATTACATCTTTATGGACGCATATTTTCTGACCAATTCTTTTTGACTCTAGGGAAAATAATGTTTTTAAAATTGATAATCTTTCTTTAATACTTCTTTCCCTTAATGGTGGAATACTTATACTTACTGGAATTCTTCGTGTGAACGTTCTCAATAAACTCGATTCAATTCCTTCAGTTGTTGCTCCTATTATCATTACACGAGCATTTCTATCATTTTTTGATTCCCCAAGTCGTCTATATTTTTCTTTATCCATAAAGAAAAATAACATTTCTTGTCCTTCTGGAGGAAGTCTATGTATTTCATCTAAAAATAAAACACCACCATCAGCTTCTTCAAGCACTCCTTTTCTATCTTCTAACGCGCCTGTATATGCACCTTTTTTGCTCCCAAATATTTCAGCTAATAATAATTGAGGATTATTTGCATAGTCTGCGCAGTTAAATGTTACAAACTTTGAATCTTCACAAAAAACCCCTTCACTTTTTCCATATTCAAACATCTTTTCAGCAAACAAGCTTTTTCCAACACCAGTTTCTCCAACTATTAATGTATTTAATCCGTGTGGAGGATAACAAACAGCCGCCTTACCTTGATTAACACACATTTTCAAACTTTTATTATATCCAACTAAATCAATAAAGCAGTCTTTTTTTCTTATTTTCTTATTACTCATTTGATAGCTTGTCTTGTTTTCTAATTCAAGTAATTCTTTTGGAGCATTAAAAATATGTCCATTTATTTTATTTCCTATAATTCTTTCAATCTCTTTTCTCGATAAAAACCTTACAGGTTTACCTGTAATCTTCAATGCGAATCCTAGTTTTACCAACTCATTCAAATCAGAGGCTGCATTATTTCTAACTACTCCAAGTTCACTACCAACTTCATTTGCTGTAAACCCAATTGTTCTGTTTTTTAGAATATCCTCCTTAGTTATTGTATAAGACAACCTTTCTAACCTATCTCGTATCCTTTCAATCCTCTTCATATGATTACCTACCTCTAATTTTTTTATTTAGAAATATACTTACTTACAATTATACCTTATAAATTTTCAAAGAAAAAATAATTATTTCATATGCAAATAAACTTTAGTACCATTAAACTATTAAATTGTTCATAATTTAATCGGTATTATAATTTCCTAAATAATAAAAAGCCCCAAGAAACTTAATACATTTCTTGAAGCTTTCTAATACATACCTTTAACAGTGAGTAGAGTAGATATTTGTTTTTCTGTGACTTGGAACCTTGTTACGGAACAAGAAAAATAAATATCTACTCAATTTTACTCATTTACAGGAAGAATATCATTCTTGCTGCACCAATCTAGTGCTACCTTTAAATATTCTATTTCTCTTTCTCTATCCCCTAATCCTCTTGATACATTGCAATAAGGAACTTCTATATAATTTTCTTCATTATCTCTAATATCTATTAAGCTTTTTAATACTTCCTCATCCCACTCTGGGTGAAAAATTATATCTAAACTATCTAAATCCTCTAAATATCCATATTCTTGCTCATCATACAGTACGAATTCTCCAGTTTCTTTATTATAATAATACTTCATATCTTCTGATGATAATTGTATTTGTGCTACTAATTCAGTTAAGTTAATTCTCATGCTATATCTCCTTCTTTATCTTTTGTGCGGAAATCATTATATCATAAAGAATTAGATAATTAAAATATTAAAATAGTCCAAATTTACTTGTTTTTTATTTTACTTTATTATAAATTAGCCTTTTCCCAATCTTCTTTAAATTTTTTAATGCCTGCATCTGTTAATGGATGATTAATTAGAGCTCTAATAACACTTGGTGGAAGAGTTCCAATGTTTGCACCAAGCTTTGCGGCCTCTATCACATGAATTGGATTTCTTATAGATGCTGCTATTATTTCTGTTTGGATATTATGAACATTAAATATTTCACTTATATCTTCTATAAGTATTAATCCATTTGATCCTATATCATCTAATCTTCCTAAGAATGGAGATACATAGCTTGCTCCTGCCCTTGCTGCTAGTAATGCTTGTGCTGCTGAGAATATTAAAGTAACATTTGTACGTATTCCCTTCTTTGATAGATATGAAACTGCTTTTAATCCATCATATGTCATAGGAATTTTTACAACTATGTTCTTGTGAATACTTGCAAGCTCTTCTGCTTCCTTTATCATATTTTCATAGTCCAAACTTATAACTTCCCCACTAATTGGACCATCTACTATAGATGCTATTTCCTTTAATGTTTCCTTTAAGTCTCTCTTTTCTTTTGCAATTAGGGATGGATTTGTTGTTATTCCATGTATAACTCCTAAAGAGTTAATTTCTTTTATATCCTCAATATTTGCTGTATCTAAAAATATTTTCATTTTTAATTCCCCCTTTATTTTAACTTTATTACTTCTTTTACTTTATTAACTATATTATTCGAAGTTAATCCGTACTTTTCTAATAACTCATTTGGCTTTCCACTTTCCCCAAATGTATCCTTAACACCAACTCTTAAAACAGGTACTGGACACTTTTCTGAAACAACTTCTGCTACTGCTGATCCTAGTCCACCTATTATACTATGCTCTTCAGCTGTCACTATAACTCCAGTTTCCTTTGCAGCTTTTATTATTAATTCTTCATCTATCGGCTTAATAGTATGTATGTTAATAACCCTTGCATTTATTCCTTCTTTAGCTAATTCTTCTTTTGCTTCTAATGCAGCTTCAACCATTATTCCTGTTGCTATTATTGCTACATCATTTCCTTCAGCTAAAGTTATTCCCTTACC
>NZ_JADPAA010000020.1:0-59513 GCF_015669365.1 Clostridium sp. 1001283B150210_160208_E6
ACAACTTGATTTCTCAAGTTTACTCGTAAAAAAGAATTGCTGGTTTTTAACTTTATATTCTGTTCAATTTTCAAAGACCAATTTGTGTGTCGCACTCAAGCGACTACTTTATCTTATCACTCAACTCGAATCTTGTCAACAACTTTTTTTACTTTTTTAAATTTACTTGTTGTCCACATTTACTTGATTCTTGCCTTGCGACGAGATTTATCTTACCATGATATTCGACATTACACGACATATAATTTCTCATTTTCTTAAATTAAACTTTATATAACTTGATATATCTATTATTATCTTTATTATCCATATGTAGATACACCAGGATTAGTGTAACAATTTGAATTTGATTTTTATACAATTTCAAATAAAAGAGACGTAGAATTAACCAATTCTACGTCTCTTTTATATGAAAGAACTTCTATATTACATTAATTGTTTTATATTTGTTACTAGTGGATCAGCTAAAGTACCAACAACTATTTGATAGTTAGTTTCATCTAGCTTCATAACTCCGCTAGCACCTAAACTCTTAAGCTTCTTCTCATCAATTAACTCACCATTTACAACAGTTAATCTTATTCTAGTTATACATGCATCTATACTTTCTATATTAGCTGAACCACCTATTGCTTCTAGTATTCCTTCAGCCTTTTTAGCTATTCCTGATGACTTTTCTATTGTCCCATTATCACCAACAACATCTTCATCATCTTCTCTACCTGGAGTCTTTAAGTTAAACTTCTTAATTACTAAGTAGAACACTACAAAGTAAATTGCTGCAAATATTAATCCTACCCCTATAGCTAAAATTGGTTTTGTTGATATCCCAAATCCAAGTAAGTAATCTGTTAAACCTGCGGAGAATCCAAATCCTAATTTAATACCTAATATACTTGCAACTGCTAATGCTATACCAGTCATTAATGCATGGAATACATATAATACTGGAGCTAAAAACATAAATGTAAACTCGATTGGTTCTGTTATACCTGTTAAGAATGCTGTTAAAGCAATACTTAAGAACATACCAGTTACAGCTTTTCTCTTAGACTTCTTAGCTGCTAATATCATAGCGAAACATGCTGCTGGTAATGCAAACATCATTATAAAGAAGAAACCACTCATGTAAGTACCTGCAGTAGGGTCTCCAGCAAAGAATCTAGCTATATCCCCATATGCTATAGTACCATCTGCCTTTGGATATGAACCAAATTGGAACCAGAATATTGAGTTAAATACATGGTGTAACCCAAATGGAAGTAATAATCTATTTAATAAACCAAATACGAAAGCACCTATTGCTCCTGCTGCTGCCATTTGGTTACCAAATGTATCTAAAGCACCTTGAATTGATGGCCATACAAATCCAGCACCAATACCTAGTATTAAACAAGAAACTGAAGTTATAATAGGAACAAATCTCTTACCACCAAAGAATCCAAGGAATTCTGGAAGCTGAATATCATTAAACTTATTATATAAGTATCCAGTTAATATACCTACTATAATACCGGCTAGAACTCCCATATCAATACTGCTATCAAATGAAATTGCTACATTTGTAATTGTGAAATAACCAACAACTGCTGCAAGCCCTGCAGTACCATTATTTTGTTTTGCTAAACCTATTGCTATACCAACTGCAAATATAATTGGTAGGTTATTGAAAATAGCTGCACCTGCACCTGCCATCCATGGAAGGTCAAGAACATCCGCTGCACCAAGTCTGTTTAGTATTGCCGCTGCTGGCATTACTGCTACTGGTGTCATCATTGCTTTTCCTAGTTTTTGAAACATTCCTAGGACTTTGTTGTTTCCTTTAGACATATAAAATCCTCCTTTTTCAATAAACATTTCAGATTAACTTGGCCAAATAATAAATGTATAATTTCTGTTTTTTGGCAACAAAAAAAGCCGAAAAGAAATAGAACTTCACTTCCATTCTTTCCGGCTAATGCCCATATTGGTAACACGCCAAATTGTAATCCGTTATTTATCTTTGACTTTATTTTATTATAAAAACCTTTACATGTCAATATATAATTTAAAATAATTTAACACAAAATTATTGACACTTACTTTTACCAAATATATAATGAGATTAAACGTGTTACTGTTAGATCAGGCATAAGTTTTCATGTAAAACTTATGCCTTTTTTTATATGTATATATTAATCAATATACTCTAAAACTAAGACGAGTTATAGTAGTATATAGTTAAGAAAGGATGTGAGTCTTCCTGTTATATTCAGGAGGTAATTATGTTTGGATTTTTAAAAAAGAAAAAAAATGAACAATCTGTAGAAAACAATTTTAGATTAGTATCAGCTGTAGCTGGTAAATCAATTCCACTATCTGAGGTTCCAGATCCAGTATTCGCACAAAAGATGGCTGGAGACGGTATTGCTATTGACACTACTGGTGATACTATAGTTGCTCCTGCTGATGGAGAATTAACTTTAGTATTCAAAACAAAACATGCTTTTGCGTTAACATTAGAAAATGGTGTTGAGCTTTTAGTACATATAGGAATAGAAACAGTAGGCCTAGAAGGTGAAGGTTTCGAACAATTAGTTGAACAAGGAACAAAGGTTAAAGCTGGAACTCCAATAATTAAGATTGATAGAGAATTAATAAAGAGTAAGGGATTATCATTAATTACTCCAATATTAATAACAAATCCTGATATCTTAGGAACAATAACACCAGTTGAAAATATAGATACTATTGCTGGAGAAACAACAGTTATAGAATATACAGTTAAATAATAAAAGCGAAGGATAATTCCTTCGCTTTTATTATTTATATATTAGCTTATTCCTAATATCTTATTTATTTCGTTCTTATATCTATCAGCTTTAACTCCAAATATTGCTTGAATTCCGTTACCTACTTCTACAACACCTGTTGCACCTAAAGCTTTTATTCTGTCTTTATCTACTTTTGACTTATCTTTAACTTCTATTCTAAGTCTTGTAATACATGCATCAACACTTACTATATTTTCTTCTCCACCAAATGCTTCTAATACTAATGGAGCATTTTCTTCTATTTCACCCTTAGCACCTTTTGATGCTTGGTAGTCAGCTTTTGTAAATAACTTAGTATCTTCTTCATTTTCATCTCTACCAGGAGTTTTTAAGTTAAACTTCTTTATCATAAATGAGAATAAGAAATAGTAAACTACTGCATATACTAATCCAATAACTATAACCATAAACCACTTAGTTGGAACTCCTGCACCTGCTGGAAGTAATCCAAATAAGCTAAAGTCTATTAAACCACCTGAGAAAGTCATACCTATAAAAACATTAAATATATCCATCAGCATGAATGATAAACCTGCAAGTAAACAGTGAACTCCATATAAAACTGGTGCTACGAATAAGAATGTAAACTCTAAAGGTTCAGTAATACCTGTTAATAATGAAGTAACTGCTGCTGCTAATAATAATGACCCAACAGTCTTCTTCTTATTTGGTGCTGCACATCTATACATTGCAAAGGCTGCTGCTGGTAAACCAAACATCATGAATGGGAATTTACCTGCCATGAATCTTGTAGTACCACTAACAACATTAGCCATAGTATCTGCAGATGCACCAACTAAATCTGTCATACTTGATAATTGAGCAAAGTATGCTGTATTTGCTCCTGCAACTGTTTGCCATACTCCGTCTACTAACACATGGCCTTCAACAAATGAACCAAACCAGAATGGAGTATAGAATACGTGATGTAATCCAAATGGAATTAACGCTCTTTCTATTATTCCATATAGTAATGTTCCTATTGAACCTGCATCTCTAACTACATTTGCAATTACTGCTATACCATCTTGAACAACAGGCCATGCAAATGCAAGTACTGCACCTACTAAAGCCATAACAACAGAAGTTATTATTGGAACAAATCTTGAACCAGAGAAGAAACCTATAACTTGTGGTAATTGGATTTCATGGAACTTATCATGTAATAATGCTGTAATAATACCTGTAATAATACCCCCGAATACTGACATGTTTAATGTAAATATTCCTAGGTTAGTTGTAACATAAGTTCCGTACTCTCCTACATTATCTGGAGTAAGAACTCCTAGCTGAGTAGTACCTAAAGCAAGTAATGTTGATATAACTTGATTCATTACTATGAATCCAAATACAGAAGCTAACGCAGCAGTTCCTTTATCTTTCTTAGCTAAACCTACTGCTACCCCGACTGCAAATAAAATTGGTAAGTTACCAAATACGATATCACCTATATTCTTCATAACTGTTAATATTGCAGTTACCGCTGGTATATTAACAAATGAAATTAATGGTTCATATACTGCTGGTGGATTACTTAATCCTGAGATACCTAATAATGCACCACCAACTCCTAGTAGTATACCTGCAATAGGTAATGCTGCTATTGGAAGCATTATAGCTTTACCTATTCTTTGTAAATATTTAAGCATTTCCAATTCCTCCTAAAATACTAATAATAAGTTCTAGTAGTAAGGTAAATTTATTAAAGCTGGCCAGCTAAAGGCAATTTAGGCAACAAAAAAAGACTCAATTATAGCATTTCTAAATCTACTTATAATTATTCCTAATAAGTAAACCAAAATACTTCTATCAAGTCTTGCCTGCATTACCAGTTACACCTTACTTTATTTAATTTATAAACTAATAATATCATAACAAAAAACTCATGTGAAGTTTTTTTTATAATTATTATCTAATTGACATTCTAAATCTTTCTATATGAATTGTTAAAAACGTCACTTCATCTTCCATAACTTTTATACCTAATTCATCCTCTATAATTTCAGCCACTTCTTCTGCTATAGAAAAAGACTCTTTATAACTTGACTTAATAATTTTTGTAAGCTCATTGTTTATATGTATATTTTCCATAATTCTTTGAATAGCAAATTTAATATGAGTCAAGAATCTAGCATAATCTAGCGATTTTCTATCTATTTCTATATTTAATCTATCTTCAACATGTTCTACTATAGTACTTCCTAAGTAACTATTTTTTAATGTATTTGATATCTTCCCATTATTTATTGCTGAATGTATATGAAGTGCTATAAATGCGATTTCACCATCAGGTATATCTACATTGCAATATGCCCCTACCTTTTTAGCAACCATATCTGCTAACATATATTCCTTAGAATATAGTGTCTCTATCTCAACCAAAAATGGATTTTCAATCTCTTCATTATTTTTCAATCTTTTTATTGCAAAAGACAGGTGATCAATTAATCCTATATGAATACTTTCATTTAATTCTTGATTTATTTTTTCCGATATTTCATATATAGCCTCTTCACATACAACAAAGAAGTCATTATCTACTTTTTCTATCATAGTATTAAGATTTTCAATATTATCACTATCTGCAATAGTAAATATTTTATCTACTTTTATTCCTTTTGGTATAACATATCCAGGCTTCTTCCCAAACCCTATTCCCTTAGCAAATAAGATTTTTTCATGATCCTCTGAATTTACTAATATAATGTTATTGTTAAATACCTTAGTTACTATTTCATCATTACTTAAAATCAACCTTTAATCACCCCTTACTTTATAATAGGTAATATGATCTTTCCATCCACCATTTATATACAAATACTTTTTATTTATTCCTAACTCTGTAAAGCCACAACCAATCAATACATGCTTTGAAGGTTCATTATCAACTAAGGCTGAAGCCTCTACTCTATGAAGATCTAAATCCTCGAATGCATAATTAACAACTAAGTTAACAGCTTCTTTCATATATCCTTTGCCTTGTTCATCCTTATCAATAGAATACCCAAGTATTCCACTTTTAAAAATTCCATATACTATATTAGACAATTTAAGCTTTCCTATTAGATAATCATCTTTAAATATGCCTAAGTCTACTGCTGTTCCATTTAAAAATTGTCTATAACTATCACTCAATATATTTTTTTGTACTTCATAAGTATAAAAACTATTATCCCTTAAAGGTTCAAATGGCTCTAGATGTTTTTTATTCCTTATATAATAATCCAACAGACTTTGTGCATGCTCTGGAGTTAATAACTTAATGTTAAAATCTCTACCTTCTATATTTACTAGACTTATTCTGTTGCCATAATTATAATCACTTCTATTTATACCCATAGATAATTCACTAAAAGAATTTCCTTGTGAATATATATTTTCATTAAATATACCTTCTAGAACAAACCCTAAATCTAAGAAAGGGCTTATAGGAATAAGTTCAGAAATAAAGATATTAATTTTATTTACCCGTATTTCATTAAATACAGCTTTTAATACTAACTTTAAAGTTTCAGTTAGTAAATCTTGATCATTAACTCTATAAAATTTAAACTTAATATCACATTTTCTATTCTCTTCATCTAAATCTGTAATTATAAATCTACCAATGTTTATTTTATCTTTATCTTTTATAATATACTCATTAGAATTACTAGGACTTTTTAAAATGCTTACTCCCAATTTCTGTGGCATAAAGTCATCTCCTAAACCATCATGTATAATAACCTATTATATATTATAGTTTAAAATCTTTACAATACAAGAAGCACAATATTGCCAAATTAATCAATTTAACATATATTTATAGTCTTCCTCATATATTTAATTAAAATTAATTATATAAGGAGGTTTTCCCATAAAATTATTAAAAAAGAATAAACAAAAAAACTCTTTATTAATTCCTTGTATACTTATTTTTTTAGGTATCTTTATTGGCTATACTATTTTTATACTTCCTTCAAAATCGAAAAAGCAATGGACACTTCCAGATGCATCAGGTACAGGAGTTAAATATCTAACAGAGGAAAGCATTATAAATAATATAAATGAAACTAATCTCTTAATTCCCTTAGAACTTGAGTTATCAGAGACAATTACTGTTGATGATAGTTGGGGAGACTTTAGCATATTTGAAAAATATAAAGAGATAACTTATTTTGCTGATTGTTCTTATATGATTGATTTATCTCAAATCTCCTCTTCTGATTTAAAAATGAATTCTGATACTAGAGATGTGGAGCTTAACATCTCCGCTCCCACAGTATACTCAGTGAATATAAATCATGACAAAACAATTTATGAGGAAGCTGTGACAGGATTACTTAGGTTTGGGGATATAGAATTAAATGCAGAAGAGTATGGTGTAATAGAAAGAGAAGTAAAGAAACGATTCACCAATAAAATGAATTCTAAAGATTTATATGATAAAGCTTGCTCTTCTAGCAATATAGCTTTAGATAAGTTTTTAAAAACTATTCTTGGAGAAGATATTAAAACAACGTTTATATATAAATAAAACAGGCCTATATTCATATATTTTTATATTTATATATTCATATATTTATATGTTTTTATATTTTTATATTTATATAAATATAAGTTATTCATATTAATAAAGAGCTGTTGAAAAGTTTATTAACCTTACAACAGCTCTTTTATTTTTACATAGACAATATATCTTTAATAACTTCTCCAGCTATTATCATACCAGCAACAGGTGGAACAAATGACATACTTCCTGGTATTTGTCTTTTAGCTGCACACTTCTTAGTTGATTCACCAGTACAAACACATCCTGTTTTACAAGTCACTACATCTTCTGTCTTTGGTTTTGTTGGTATTTCTTCAGAATAAACAACCTTAAGTTTCTTTACTCCTCTTCTCTTTAATTCATATCTCATAACTTTAGCTAACGGACATACTTTAGTCTTATATATATCAGCTACCTTAAATTGAGTTGGATCAAACTTATTCCCTGTACCCATTGAACTCATAATTTTTATTCCTTTAGCAGAGCAATATTCAACTAAAGCAATCTTTGCTGATACTGTATCAATTGCATCAACTACATAATCAACATCATCTGGAATTAATTCCGGAATATTTTCTTTAGTTACAAATACTTGATGAGTTATTACCTCACACTTTCTGTTTATAGAAAGAATTCTTTCTTTCATAACTTCAACTTTAACTTTACTTATAGTTTTATAAGTAGCATGTATTTGTCTATTTAAGTTTGTAAGGCACACAGTATCATCATCAACTAAAATTAAAGTTCCTACTCCAGCTCTTGTTAATGCTTCTACAGTATAACTCCCTACTCCTCCTACTCCAAATATCATTACTTTACTATTTCTTAATTTATCTAAACCATCTTTTCCAATTAATAATTCTGTTCTAGATAAAGGATGTTGTAACATTCCTAATCTCTCCTTACTATTAAAGATTTTATTAATTTATTTTATTTTATATCTTACATTATTACAACCCCATTATTTCTTTATTTATTGTTATAAATCCCATTTATTGTATATAATTAAAATATAAGTTTATAGGGGGGATTCTATGAGAAATTTAATACAAAATATTTTTAGTCCTTTAAAAAATATAGAAAATGAAAACATAGAGTTTGATATTGGATTTTGGAAAAGTATAGGGGTAATTTTATTATGGCTAACTGTTGATGCTATTGTTATGGTTTTAATATACGCCTTATGTTTTCAATCCAAATCAGAGGCTACAATTATTTCTATCTTTGCAATAGTAAGATTATTTACCTTACCCATTGAGATACTTATACTTAATAAAGTCTTTGGAAGAAGAACAAATAAACTAAATACATTTAAAAAAGTTAATAAAAAAACGCTCTTCCATATTACATTATTACTTATAGTCTTTAGACTATTATTTGACGCTTTTATTTTGCCAATGATGCTTAGAATACCTGAAAATGATACTCTTATACAAGCTGAGCAAACTTTAAATAGTTCTCTTATTTATGCCGTCTTATCTGTCTGCATAATAGCTCCTATAGTAGAAGAAGTTATTTTTAGGGGAATAATATTAAATGGTATGCTTAAAAGATATAATCCTTCTACAGCTATTATTATATCTTCCCTATTATTTGCTTTTGCACATGGTAATTTACATCAAGGAGTAAATGCATTTTTACTAGCATTAATAATTGGTTGTATATATTATAAGACACATTCTTTATACTTAGCTATTTACTGCCACTTCTTTAATAACATTACTCCATTTTTCTTTTTGATTCCTTTAGTTTTTGGTGGAGTAGCTTTTAATATGGTAATTTCCTGCTTAATAAGTATTCCTGTACTTATTTATTTAAAAAAACATATGCGTCTTAATTATGAAAGACGTTTTATTAGTATAATACCAATAGATGAAAATTTATATTCCAATGACGAAACGTAATATGTTAAACTATAACTATTATTTTATGAATAAACACTTTTAGGAGGATAAATAGAATGACTTTAGGAATAATCGCTGCAATGAGTGAAGAATTAGAAATATTATTAAAAGATATGCAACTTGACTCTTCAACTACAAAAGCTGGAATGACTTTTAACAAAGGTAAGCTTTGGAATAACGACGTAATTGCTGTAGTTTGTGGAATTGGAAAGGTAAACGCAGCTGTATGTACACAAATATTAGTATCTGAATTTAACGTAGATAAGGTTATAAATGTTGGTGTTGCTGGAGGTATAGGAAAAGATATATACCCTGGTGATGTAGTTATAGCTACTAACTTAGTTGAACATGATATGGATACTACTGCATTTGGAGACCCACATGGTCAAGTTCCTAGAATGGATACTTTCGATTTTAAATGTGACCTTTCTTTAATAGAATTAGCAAACAATGCATGTGAAAAGGTTGGAGGTTTTAATACTTTTACAGGTAGAATAGTGTCTGGAGATGTATTTGTTGCAGATGTAGAAAAAATCAAGTGGCTTGAAAAAGAATTTAATGCTTTATCTTGCGAAATGGAAGGTGCAAGTATTGCTCACGTTTGCTACTTAAACAACATTCCTGTTGTAGTTATTAGATCAATCTCTGATAATGCTAACAATGGAGCTCATATGGACTTTGAAAAGTTCACTCCAATAGCAGTTAAAAACTCTACTTCAATATTAAAAGAAATGTTACTTTCTATGAATTAATAATATTATACCTACTAGCTATTTTAGTTAGTAGGTATCTTTATAGGAGATGATAAAATTGATTTTAGGTATTATTGCTTTTATATTTGTATATGGATTAATTAATTACCTTATTGGTAAAAGAATATATAAATCAATCAGTAATAGGATAAATATAAATTCCAAATTATTTATTATTATATTTGTCTTATTAAGTTCTTCGTTTATTCTTTATGAACTTATCAAAAATTATGTTCCAACACTTATAAATAAAATCTTATATTTTATTGGATCATATTATCTAGCTTTTCTTTTTTACATAATTTTATTATTTATAATATCCTTTATTATTTATAGAATATTTAAAAATAAAAACTTAAATTTAGACTTATATTTTTATTCTATACTTCTATCATTAATATTGGTGTGTATAGGTACATATTTTAGTCACTCAATTTCCATTAAAAATTATGATATAAAAATAGATAAAGCTTTAAAAAATGATGTTAACATAGTGCTTGTTTCTGATATACATTTAGGTGAAGTTATTGAAAATAATAGATTAAATACTTTGGTTGAAAAAATCAATTCATTAAATGGTGATATGGTTTTAATTGCAGGAGATTTAGTAGATAGTGACTTAACCCCTGTTAAAGAAAAAGATATGCTAGATTTATTAAAAGATATAGAAAGTAGATACGGAACATATCTATCCCTTGGAAATCATGATTTCTATACTGGTGAAGCAGATGAATTAGAAAATATGCTTTCTAAAGTAAATGTGAATGTATTAAGAGATGAAATAACTTTAATTAATGATTCCTTCTACTTAATTGGCAGAGATGATGCTACTGTAAAAAGATATAACGGAGAAAGAGACTCCTTAAATGTTATTAAAAGTTCAATAGATAACTTTAATTCTGATAAACCCGTTATCGTTATAGACCATAACCCTCAATATTTAGACGAATCAATCAGTAATAACATTGATTTACAGGTATCTGGCCATACACATAAAGGGCAGCTTTCTCCTATTAATTTAATAACTGATAAATTATTTGATATTGACTATGGATTAGGAAAGTTTCAGAACACTTCTGTTGTAGTTACTTCTGGCTTTGGAACATGGGGACCTCCTATAAGAATAGGCAGTTCCTCTGAAATAGTAATGATTAAACTACATAATTAAAGAGTAAGGCTTATGCCTTACTCTTTAATTATTTCCATTCTTCATCTTCTGGTTTTTCTAATCTAAATACACCTGCTGCTTTTAAAGTATTATCCGCAAGCACTCCAAGTTCCTTAGATAATTCATATACAAACTTAGATGATGAATCCATCTCTTCTGAAGCAGAATTAATCTCCTCAGATAATGCAACGATTTCCTCTGATGTTTCAGATATATTCTTAATTTTTTCTATAATATAATCACTCTTCTTTGATACTTCTTTTGAGCTTTTTTCTAAACTATTCATTGCAGGATTCATATCAATAATTAACTTAGATATATCCTTAAATGCTGATGTTGATGTGTAAATAGTATTATTTTGTTCTTGAATGTCTTTAACCATATCACTAGTCTTACTAACTAAGTTTTTAGAATTTCCTAGAACATTTCCTACTAATTTATTTATATTTATAGATGATTCCTTAGTTTGTTCAGATAATGCTCTTATTTCCTCTGCAACAACACTAAATCCTCTTCCTGACTCTCCAGCTCTTGCTGCCTCAATAGCTGCATTTAATGCTAGAAGATTAGTTTGTTCTGCAATTCCATTAATAAGAACTGATATCTTGTCTACTTCTTCTATATTAGCTTGCATGCTTTCAATAATAGAAACGAATTCATCAAACTTTCCATTGAAATCTTCAAATGATGTTCTTAGTTTTTCCATGTCAGAAAAACTTATATTAGCTTTATCATTAACATTTCTAGACATACTAGTTATATTATTAGTTGCTTCTAAATTAGTTTCAAGTATGCTCTTAAAATCTGTTAAAATACTTACTATATTTAATATACTAGCAGATTCTTCTGTTAAATTTGATGTAATTTCTGATACAGATTTTGAAATGTTTTCTGCTGAATTCATTAAACCTTGGGATGTATGAGTTACTGCATTAGACTTATCATTAACTTCAATAGCTGCACTATTAACATCTCCTAACATTTTTACAACAGCATCTTGCATTGCATCTGTTTCTATAGCTATACCAGCCAATTCATCTTCTCTTTTAAAGTGTTTTTCTCTAATTCTATAAAAGAAGTCTCCTTCTTTTAATAGCTGAAAGTGTGTTCTAAATCTGTGTATTAAGGTTGCAAACTTCTCTACTGCCTTATAAACAAAAATTACACCTGCTACTAAAACTACTAACAGTATTGCAGAATAGGCTAATATCATTTTGTTAAATGATGATCCTATCGCTAGACTTACAGCTTCATCCTTTAAAAGCATCTTTCCTATGAAATATAGTGATAAAATACTAATTCCATATACTATTGCAAATACCACTGCAACTTTCTTTGTAATAACAATTTTTAAACTTTTTCTGTACGTTTTATCATATTGTGCGTTCACTTGGCATTCCCCCTTCGTTGTACTGTGATGTGAAATAAAAAAGAGCAAGACAAACATGCCTTACTCTCCATTGAGCTAAATACTTGACCATATCGCCTTATTTAATTATCGTAATATAATTTATAATTCTTAACATATTATTAATATTTTTTTATAAACCTTTTTTATAATAAGTTCCTCTTATCTTAATTTATGAACAAATAATCCACTTCTTAATTTTGGTTCAAACCATGTAGACTTAGGAGGCATTACTTGATTTGTATCAGCTACCTTCATTATATCTACAACTTCTGTAGGATACATGGAAAAAGCAACCTTCATATCTTTATGAACTCTTCTTTCTAGTTCACTTAATCCTCTTATTCCACCAATAAAATCTATCCTATCCGATGTTCTAACATCCTCTATTCCTAATATGGGTGTAAGAATATTATCTTGTAATATTGCTACATCTAAACTTTTTATAGGGTCCTCTTCATTAAAACTTCCTTTTTTAGCTTCAAGCAAGTACCACTTGTCTTCAATAAACATACCAAATGTATGCTTACTAGATGGTTTTATTTGTACATTTTCTTTAGATTCAGTAATTATGAAGTTATCTTTTAACTTCTCAAAGAATTCATCAGTAGATAGACCATTTAAATCTTTAACTACCCTGTTATAATCCATAACCATTAAATCATTGTCTGGAAATGCCACCGCTAAAAAATAGTTAAACTCCTCTTCTCCAGTATAGTCCGGATTTTCTTCTCTTCTTTTTAATCCTACCTTAACTGCCGAAGCTGACCTGTGATGCCCATCTGCAATATAAAGATTTTCTATTTCATTAAATAACGCAATTATTTCTTCTACTATTATTTCATTATCTATAACCCATACTTGATGGCCTATTCCATCTTCTGAAACAAAGTCATATACTGGCTTTCTTTTAGTTCCTTCCTTAGTCCATTCCTTAATAACCTCAGAAGTAACTTCATCTTCCCTATAAGTTAAGAATATTGGACCTGTATTGGAATCACAATAATCTACATGATTAATTCTATCTAACTCTTTATCTGCTCTTGTATATTCATGCTTCTTTATAACATTATTAAGATAATCATCTATAGATGCACAAAATACTAATCCAGTTTGAGCCCTTCCGTTCATTATCTGTCTGTAAATATAAAGGCAAGGTTTCTCATCTTGAATAAATTGACCATCTTCAATCATTTTGTCTAGATTTTCTCTAGCTTTCTCATAAACCTTTTTATCGTGTATATCTACAGAAGGGTCTAAGTCTATTTCTGCCCTATCAATATGAAGAAATGAGTACGGATTATCTACAACCATATCTCTAGCCTCTTCACTACTCATAACATCATATGGTAATGCTGCTATCTTTGAGGCCAATTCTTCAATTGGCCTTATACCTTTAAACGCCTTAACTATAGCCACTCCGTTTTACCCCCTAATATTTTATAAATTAAAGAATTCTTTTATAGTTGATGCTACCTCATCACCAATTCTTGTTTGTGCTTCTTCAGTTGAAGCTCCTATGTGAGGTGTTACACTTACATTAGGATGATTAACTAAAGCTTCATTTGCTGTAGGCTCTTTAGCAAATACATCTATACCTGCTCCAGCTACCTTGCCACTGTTTAATGCATCTAATAAAGCATCTTCATCAACAACGTTTCCTCTAGCACAATTTATTAGGTAAGCTCCATCTTTCATTAATTCAAACTCTTTTTTACCTATTACTGAACCCTTTTCTTTATCATATGGAACATGTAATGATATAAAGTCAGACTTCTTTAATAAATCTTCCATATCACAGAATTCATATTCTAAATTATCTTGTTTTCCAAATATATCATTATATATTACAGTCATTCCAAGAGCTGTAGCTTTTTTCGCTAAAGATCTACCTATTCTACCCATTCCTATAACCCCTAAGGTTTTACCTGCAATTTCCACACCTTTATATTTCTTCTTATTCCATTGGCCATCTCTCATTGTTACATTTGAATTGCTTAAAAATCTTGCAACTGTAAACATATGAGCTAATACTAGTTCTGCAACAGAATCTGAACTTGCATTAGGAGTATTCTTTACTGTAACACCTTTGTCATGGGCATGTTTTATATCAATGTTATCAATGCCAACCCCTGCTCTAACTACTAACTTTAATTTTCCGCCTTCAGCTTTATCTAATACATCAGCCGTAACCTTAGTAGCTGACCTTACAACAAGTGCATCAAAATCCTTTAATGCTTCTCCTAATTTATCTGCTTCTATATGCTCATTAACTACTTCTGCCCCAGCTGCTTTTAAGCTCTCTATAGCAGCAGCTTCTAACCCGTCGTTTGTTAACACCTTAATCATAATATATTCCCCCTTAATCTTTGCTTATTACCATATAATTTTGAAGAGTTTAGATAATACTCTAAACTCTCAAAGTTTTATAATCCTAAAATTTCATCAATATTCTTTAATAATTCTTTTACATCTTCAACTTGGCAATCTGCCATATGAGCTATTCTAAAAGTCTTATCTTTTAAGCTTCCATATCCATTAGAAATTTGGAAACCTCTTTCCCCAAGTGCTTTGTTTAATGCTGATACATCTATATTCTTTGTATTCTTAACATTAGTAACTGTATTTGATAGATGATTCTTATCTGAATATAATTCAAAATTCTTTTCTGCCCAATCTCTAACTATTTTTGCCATTTCCTTATGTCTTGCAAATCTATTTTCAAGACCTTCCTCATTTAAGATATAATCTAGTTGATAATCTAAAGCAAACATATGAGAAAGTGAAGGAGTTGATGGATATTGATAATCCTTCTTTTGAATATATTTATATAATTGAAGTAAATCTAAATAATATCCCCTGTTAGGAACTTGTTCAGCTCTCTTTCTTGCTTTCTCAGAGAATGTACAAATTGACATTCCTGGAGGCAATCCAATACATTTTTGAGTTGAAGTAATACAAACATCTATTCCACACTTGTCCACTTCCACCTTACTTCCTGCTGCTGAACTAACCATATCTACTATAAATACAACTTCAGGATATTTCTTTACTACTTCCCCTATTTCTTCAATTGGATTCATTATGCCTGTAGATGTTTCATTATGAGTAACTGCCACTAAATCATATTCTCCTGTAGCAAGTGCCTTATCAACATCTTTGGGGTCAACTGCCTTACCCATTTCTACTTCATAAAGATCTGCTTGTACATTATTTGAAACAGCCATCTCATACCATCTCTTACCAAAGGCACCTACTGAAAATACTGCTGCTTTTTTTGCTGTACAGCATCTTATAGCCCCCTCCATAAGCCCACTACCTGAAGTAGTTGAAAGAAGAATTTCACTTTCTGTGAAAAATATCTTTCTCATATTATCACTTATTCTTCTTTGTAATGCTGAAGCATCCTTGCTTCTATGACCTATCATTGGTTCAGCCATTTTGGCTAAGACTTCTGGACGTACTTCTACTGGTCCAGGAATAAATAATTTCTTATGCATGTTTAACATCCCCCTAATTATCTATATACTTATTGCTTCACTTGAATTTCTAATAAAAAAGCCCCATGTGTATTTGTATGAAATACAAGTGTTCTTGTAATGTATATTATATACCATTATTATGAAATTGGGTATACATTTTTTTTAAATATTTTTATTTTTAAGATTTATTTATGATTTATTAACTACAAACATAAAAAACCACTAGTATTTCTACCAGTGGTTTTCATCTTCATCAAAATATAAAACTGATTCAGTTTCTCTACAATACTTTACGCACATACATTGAGATAACTTTCTAGGACATTTATAGCAAAGGCATCTTGTATCATCGCCATTACACTTCCCATTCTTCTTTTCAGGACATTCTCCGCAATTAACTCCAGTACCGGCTGGCATAAAATCATCTCCTTAAACCTTTCAATATAATATAGATTAACATAATATTAGAAGTAAAAGAAGTAATAGTTGTAATAATGGTACTAGAGGTAACATTGATTTTTACCTATGCTAAAATATCTTTCTTATTAAATATAACAGTTGATATTGTATAACAAACAACAATAGTTCCAACCATTAAAGCAACTCCAAAGCCTATGCTGAAGTTAGGATTATTAAACATCTGAGCTATACTACCATCTATAACACTAACTGTATTTCCATAGTTTAAGAATATTAAATGTCCAAACTTAGATGCTACAGAAGGAGACATCATGCAAATCATAGTGCTTGCTACACAAACTAATACTGAAATAGCCATACTAATCATGCTACTCTTAACTAATGTAGATATCATAAATATAAGAGCACAACATGCAATTATAAATAATATTTGTAAAGCAAACCCTTGGAATAATGCATCTCCTCTTGTTGATAATATTCCACTACCATCAACTTGTGATAATTGAGGTGCACCATACTTTTCTATTTCACTATAATCCCATTGGAACTTCATACCTATTAATTTAGGCATTTTTGCAGCATCAAATCCAGTAAATGCTCCTATCACCCCATAGGCAGCAACCTCTAATCCAGCTATCATACCTACAACTGTAATAACAACTGCAATAAATTTAGATAAAATAACCTTTGCTCTAGAGATTGGTTGAACTAATAAAAACTTTAATGTAGCTGGTGTAGACTCACCTGAAACAATATCGCTCATAAACACAGCAATACCTGCTGCTAATATTATTAAACCTACAACTTGCATAAATTGCATTCCAACATTTGTAGGATAGAACTCCCACTCTTCTACTGGCTTTATTCCAGCATCTAAAAATGAATTTATTTCTGCCATCCTTTGTTTTTCATATGTCTTATATCTATCAGGATAGCTTTCATCATCTAAAACTTCTTGAATATTTTTCTTTTCTTGTTCTAATGTTTTTCTCCACAAATTAGGATCATTAGGATTCTTCTTTCTTTCCTCTTGAAGCTTAATCTCTTCCTTTAGGCTAATTATATGTTGCTTTTGCTCCTCTATTGCTTCCTCTGCCCATTTATCCTTATATGTCTCTAACTCCTTTAAGTGATCTTCAGCATATTGGATAGAGCTATTTAAAGATTCTATTCTACCTTCTGGAGTATTGTTATAAGCTATTTGTTTTGCATCTATATTACTTATAATTCCAATTCCAACTACACAAATAGCAAACAATGCAAATACAATCCATGTTTTAGCTCTTTTAGATATCTTAATTAATTCGTTTTTTATTAATGTAAATATCATTATCTTATCCCTCCTTCAACAAGCTCCATATATCTTTGTTCAAGTCCTTTTCTATTCTTATAAATTTCTTCAACTAACACATTATTCTCTAATAATATCTTTAATAATTCCGTTGTTTTTCCTGTTTCGACTATTATATGAATTTCTTCATCTATAACTGTTGATGAATTTACAAACCCAATGTCTTTTAATACTTTTATAGCTTGTTCCTTATTGCTTGAAACCACTAATGTTAAACTATCTAATTCCGTTTCCATGCTATTATCATGAATATCTTCTACAGACTTAATAACTCCATTATTTATAAATGCAACTCTATCACAAAGATTTTGAACTTCACTTAATATATGGGAAGAGATAAATACAGCCATTCCTCTTTCTCTTGATGCCTTCTTTACAACATCTCTAAAATCTATAATACCTGAAGGATCTAACCCGTTTGTAGGCTCATCTAAAATCAATAACTTAGGATCTCCTATTAATGCAGCAGCTAATCCCAGTCTTTGTTTCATTCCTAAGGAATACTTTCTTACTTTATCGTCTATTCTATCTTTAAGACCAACTAAATCTATTAATTCTTCTACTTCTTCTTTAGATACTTTTCTTATTCTTGCTATTTGCATAAGATTTTCTCTACCAGAAAGATATTTATAAAGTTCAGGATTTTCTACAACTGCGCCAACATTTTTAAGAGCTTGTTCTTTTTCTGATAAAACGCTTTTACCACATACCACTATTTCCCCTTCATTTGGAGATATTAATCCAACAAGCATTCTTATAGTTGTTGTTTTACCCGCACCGTTTGGTCCTAAAAACCCAAAAATTTCTCCCTCATTTACGGATAAATCCAAACCTTTAATAATTTCTCTTTTGCCAAGTTTTTTCTTTACCCCTTTTACTTCTAAAACTTTCATATGTTCTCCTCCTAAAATTCTATATCCTAATAATAACCACCAATACTTAAGAATAAACAATCTAAAACCTTAGTTTTTTCTTAACATATTCTTAATTTATATAAAAAAATCGCCAAGGCGACTGTGGAGCCGTCGATTTTTTTCGCCCATCTGCATAAGTGATATTACAAATTTAAATTTGGTAAATAGAACTTACTCATTAGAGCTTCCGAAGCTTGCCTGAGGAAAATCTTGCAGGGGTATATATTTTATTTTTTATTCTTTAGGAAGAAATGGACTAATGTATCGCTAAATTGTTGAAGTTATCCATAATTTAATTGAAGTTATAATTTCCTAAAAAATAAAAAAAGCCCACTAATTAAGTGAGCTCAAAACTACATAAACAATTTAAATATTACTAAAACAGCTACCCCTGGTATTCCTAAGAATCCCGCCACAAGAGCTGTTATCCAGTTGATTCCAATAAGGTTTGGATATCCAACTTGTCCACCTATAAAGTTAACTAAGTATAATAATATCACACCAAATACACCATTAAGGAGTATCTTTAAAGGCCACTTAAATAACTTTAAAATAATAAATAATATGACTAATCCTACTATACCAAATATTATCGGATTCATAGTTACTAACTGTGTTAATTGTTCCATTGAAATCCCCCCGTTTACTTTACTCTGCCATTCTTATGCATCTATCTAATATATATTCATTACTTACTCTAATATCTCTCTCTTTTGCTAATGAAAGTAAATATTCATATCTTTTTAATGCAACTTCTTCAGCATAGATAGCAAGTTCAATTAATCTTGAGTCCTGTACATTATCAAATGTGCTTCTTGCAGCTTCAAGTTCTGCCTTAGCATCTTCAATTGCATCTACAATATCTGCTCCTTCGTTCTCACTTTCCTTAATACCTGTAATATATTGAATTATATTCTTTTTATTCATAACTACCCCTCCAAACTTATTTATTTAAATCATTTCCATTTTTTAGAGGTAGTATACAAGCATTTTAAAAAAATTTTGGAACACATTTCACTCTATCTCATATATTAATTCTATAAGAAGCTTTTCACTCATTATCAAACAAAACTTCTAAAACTCCCATCTATCTATTAAAGGGCCCAATGTAAATTGTGGCCCTCCTTTTTTATTTCCACATTATATTTCAGTTCTTCCTTCTAAGGCTTTAGATAAAGTTACTTCATCTGCATATTCTAAATCTCCACCTACTGGAATTCCAGCTGCAATTCTTGTTACTTTAACATCTAGAGGTTTCAATATCTTAGATATGTACATAGCTGTTGCTTCTCCCTCAATATTAGGGTTAGTTGCAACTATTACTTCTTTTATATCTTCTCTCATTCTAGATACTAATTCTCTTATTCTAATATCTTGTGGGCCTCTTCCTTGCATAGGAGAAATATTGCCATGAAGAACATGATAAAGCCCATTAAATTCCTTTACCTTCTCCATTGTCATAATATCTTTAGGTTGTTCTACTACACAAATTATACCCTTATCCCTATTAGGATTTGAACATATTACACATGGGTCACTATCAGTAAAATTTCCACAAACTGAACAGTATTTTATAGTTCCTCTTGCTTTAACTAATGCTCCTGCAAATTCTTTAACCTCATCTTCAGGTAAATTTAATACATGTAGAGCTAGTCTTTGAGCTGTCTTTTGTCCTATACTAGGTAACTTTGCAAATTCTTCTATTAGTTTTTCTATAGCTACTGGATAAAAATCCATACCTTCCCTCATTCCTTTCAGTAAAAAGGCATACAGGAATAATTTATACCTGTATGCCTTAAATAATTTCCTAGAATAAACCAGGCATCTTTAAACCACCTGTTAATTTACCCATCTTGTTAGCTGTTTCTTCATCAGCTTTTCTTAAAGCTTCATTTACAGCACTAAGTACTAAATCTTCTAACATTTCAACATCATCTGGATCTACTACTTCTGGTTTTATGTTAATTCCTAAAACTTCTTTCTTTCCATTTACACGAACTGAAATAGCTCCTCCACCAACTGAAGCTTCAAATTCAGCAGCTTCAACTTCTTTTTGCATTTCTTCCATTTGCTTTTGCATTGCTTGAGCTTGCTTCATTAAATTATTAATGTTTCCTCCGCCGAAGCCACCTGGAAATCCACCTCTTGCCATAATCAATTCCTCCTTACAAAATATATATTTTATATTATATAGTATTTTTCAATTCAATTCTATCTTTTATTCATCTATTATTTCTAATGCAGATTCTCCTAATGCCTGTAAAAGAACTTCTTCAGGGTTTCTCTCTGCTTCTTCTTTAGTTTCAACAGTAAATCTAACCTTTAGTCTTTCTCTCATCACTTCTGAAACCACTTCATTAATAACTTTTATATTCTCAGGCTTTTCTAATCTTATTTTGTTAAATGCATACTCTTCTTCGTATTTTATTACAACTACTCCATTATTGCAGGCTACAGGTCTTCCTGTCATTAATGAAGCATATATAACCATAGCTCTTCTAGCTTTTAAAGCTTCTAATATATCATGCCATGATCTTTGTATATCTCCAATAGATGTTGTTGCATTAACATTCCCTTCAATAACAGGAGCTTCTGTTACTGCTTGCTCTTTGTTAATTACATTTTGTGTTGCAGTCCTTTTTTGCACATTAGATACTTCTGCAACCTGGTTGTTACTTTGTTGTACTTGAGTGGCCACTTGTATCTTGCCACTCTTTATTGCTTCTTCTAATCTATTTATTCTAGCGAGAATTACTTCACTAGATGTATCATATTCAATTTTACACATTTTAATTGTAGCTAATTCTAAATATAGTCTTGCTTGTTTACTAATCTTAGCATTACCCTCTGCCTCTTGAAGTATTCTAATATCTCTCATTATTTCTTCCACTCTTATTCTAGAGCCTTGCTCTTTTATAAGATTTATATTTTCCATAGACATATCTAACACTTCTTCGGGATTATTAGTTACTTTAGCCATTAATAAATTTCTAAAATGTCCTGTTAAATCCTTAATAAATAAATTTATATCCTTACCTGCATAAACTACTTCTTCAATAATGTTCATTGCTTTTTGTATGTTTCTTTCTATTATTGCCGAAGTTATATCAAACAAGTATTCATTAGTTACTAATCCAAGCATTCCAACTACACTATCATAATTAACTGAACCATCACCCATTGCAATTGCTTGGTCCAATATACTTAATGCATCTCTCATAGCACCATCAGAAACTCTAGAAATAAGTTCTAAACTTTTTTCGTCTGCTAAAACTCCTTGAGCACCTACTATTTTTCTTAATCTATCTGAAATATCTGACTTACTAATTCTCTTAAAGTCAAACCTTTGACATCTAGAAAGTATAGTAATAGGTAACTTTTGAGGGTCAGTAGTTGCCAAAATAAATATTACGTTAGCTGGTGGTTCTTCTAATGTTTTTAAGAAGGCATTTACTGCTCCCATAGATAACATATGAACCTCGTCCATTATATATACTTTAAATCTAGCTTCCTGTGGAGGATACTTAGCATCATCAATTATATCTCTAATTTTATCTACTCCATTATTAGAAGCAGCATCTAATTCTGTGACATCTATAGCTAATCCCTCATTTATCTTCTTGCACATTTCACATTCATTGCAGGGATCTCCATTTACAGGATTAAGACAATTTAAAGCTTTTGCCATAACTTTTGCAGTAGAAGTTTTTCCTGTTCCTCTAGTTCCACAAAAAAGATAAGCATGAGCAATTCTATCATTTTGTATTTGATTTTTTAACGTAGTTGTTATGTGTTCTTGACCTACTACATCTTCAAAATTTTTAGGTCTCCATTCTCTATATAAGGCTGTATATGCCAAGGTCTTCACCTCTCTACTCTTGTTAAATCCTACATTCCTTATTATACACTACTGTAGAACATATTAGTAAATAATTATTTAATATGTTAAAATAGTTTAGATACTATTTTTAGGGAGGTTAATTATGAGTCTTTACGATGAAAAATATTTATCTATAGTAAAAGACATTCTAGATAATGGGTATTATGATAATAATAGAACTGGAATGCCTACGTATAAGTTGCCACATCAAATAATGCAATTTAATCTTCAAAAAGAGTTTCCTATCCTAACAACTAAGTTTGTTGCTTTTAAAACAGCCGTTAAGGAAATGCTTTGGATTTATCAAAAGCAATCTAATGTAGTTGAAGATTTAAGACAAATGAACGTTAAGATTTGGAATGAATGGGAAGGTGAAGATGGTACTATCGGTAAAGCCTATGGATACCAAGTAAAAAAATTTCACCAAATAGATAATCTAATAGAAGCATTAAAGAACAATCCTCAAGATAGAAGAATGATGTTGAATCTTTGGAACTGGGAAGACCTTCCTGAGATGAGCCTTGCTCCTTGCTGTTTCTTAACTATGTGGGATGTTACTGATGGTCACCTAAACTGTATGTTAATTCAGAGGTCTGGTGATATGCCTTTAGGAGTTCCTTTTAACAGTGCTCAATTTTCAGTTCTAACTCATATGCTAGCACAAGTTACAGGGTTAAAGCCTGGCTTATTTACTCATGTAATTAATAATGCTCATATATATGAAAACCAAATTGAGGGTATGAAAGTACAACTTACTAGAGCAAATGATGCATATTCTGCTCCTAAGTTATGGTTAAACCCTGAAATAAAAGACTTTTATGACTTTACAATTGATGATATTAAATTAGTAGACTATGAATATCATCCTGCAATTAAAATGGAGGTGTCTGTTTAATGCTTTCAATTATTGTTGCTATAGCAGAAAATAACTTAATAGGTGGAGACAATAAACTACTATGGCATTTATCTGAAGACTTAAAAAGATTTAAAGAAATAACTATGGATAATACCATAATAATGGGTAGAAAAACCTTTGAATCGTTACCTGGAATTCTTCCTGGTAGAAAACATATAGTTATAACTAGAGATGAAAATTATAAAGTTGATTCTGATCAAGTTGAAATAGTACATAATATTCAAGATGTTATAAATGAATATGCAAATAATAATGAAAATGCCTTCATAATTGGTGGCGGAGAAATATATAATACAACTTTCCCTTATTGTAGCAAGCTATATCTTACAAAGGTTAAGAGAGGTTTTTCAGGAGATACTTACTTCCCTGATATAGACTTTAGTAAGTGGAAAATCACCTATTCTTCTGGTGAAAAGAAAGATCCTAAAAACGGAATAGAATTTGAATATATCAATTTAGATAGACAATAAGAAAAAGAGGGATTTTAAGCAAAGCTTAAATTCCCTCTCTTTCTTATCCTATTGTCCTATATTGTTAATCCTATTGAAGAGTAACCTAAATATTTCTTGTATATCATAAAAAAAGCCTTTCCTTTATTTTAAGAAAGGTGTACATAATAAAACCGTGCACCCTAGTTCGATTATAAATCATACGCGTTACCTATGCAGTTAGCTCAAGCCAGATTAATCCACGGCACACGAAAGTGACCACTTATCGCTGCTTCCTTCCGGACCTGACGAGGTTCATGGGTTCCATTGCGTGGGACCCGACTATCAACACCACTTACATAGGGCAGACCATACTCATTATAGCCTCCCTAGGGAATTCAATCCTGCTATAGCGGATTGCAGGTTACAAGGCACCGCTAACTCCCCATCTAGCACGGCATTGGCGGAGAGAGTGGGATTTGAACCCACGATAGAGTTTCCCCTATACACGCGTTCCAGGCGTGCTCCTTCGACCACTCGGACATCTCTCCAAGATATACTATTGTTTTTAATACTTCCTTATAATATCATAGATATAATTCTAATTCAATAGAATATTTCTTCCTTAAGATTTTATAAAGGAACTGTTCACAAATTAAATGTATTATGCAATTTGTTACAGTCCTTAAATTTACTTCTTCTTTCTATAAATATATACTAATAAAGATATACTTATAACTACTCCTAATATACTTACTATCTGAGCTATTCTTAATCCAAAGAACATTAGACTATCTGTTCTTAATCCTTCAATAAAGAACCTTCCCAGAGAATACAATCCTATATAACTAGAAATAACAATTCCATGAGTTCCTTCTTTCTTCTTATACAAAATAAATATTAAAATTCCGCAAACTAGTAAATTCCACATTGATTCATATAAGAAAGTTGGATGATAATAAGTTCCCCTTATATACATTCCATCTTGTATAAATTTAGGAAAATGACTTATGAATTCAGCTGATACAGGGCCACCATGAGCTTCTGAATTCATAAAATTTCCCCATCTTCCTATAGCTTGAGCTAAAATTAAAGATGGAGCTACAACATCCATATACTCTAATATATTTATCTTCTTCACTTTTGCAAAAATATATGCAGCTAAAAAGGCTCCTATAAGGCCACCATGAATAGCTAATCCACCTTGCCTTATATTAAATATATCTATAAGACTGTTTCTATATCTATCAAATTCAAAAGCTACATAATATAATCTTGCTCCAATAATTGCACAAGGAAATGCAATCAAAAATCCATCTGTTAATAAATCAAAACTTAAATTTTTCTTTTTACAGTTAAAATAAGCTAAAGCTAAAGCAACTATAACTCCTAGTCCTATTAATAATCCATACCATCTTACTTCTAATCCAAATAAATCAAATGCAATTGGGTTGTTCATAAACTATAATCTCCTCTTTTGTAAAATTCCATTCCTCTTTAAATCAAAAAACTTTTTTAATATATCACTACATCTTTCATCATAAGTCCATATAACATTAACAAAAGAATTTAAACTTCTATTGTCTACCAAATTAACTACAGAACCACAAGCTCCCATATCTTTATTAAATGTACCTATATATAGCCTTGATATTCTACTTTGCAAAATAGCTCCTGCACACATTGGACAAGGTTCTAATGTAACATACATCTCACACCCATTTAATCTCCAATCTCCAACCTTACTGCAAGCCTCCCTTATTGCTATAATCTCAGCATGTTCAGTAGGATTATTCTTTTTTTCTTTTTGATTATAACCTCTTCCTACAATAATACCATCTTTTACAACTATAGCACCAACTGGTATCTCTTCTGCCTCCATAGCTTTTTCAGCTTCTATTAAAGCATACTTCATAAAATCCATAAACTATTGCTCCTATATAACTATAGAGGAAGTTAAATAACTCCCTCTATACATTAAGTAAATATTCTAACTTTCTTAATCCTATTTTTATCTACTTCTTCCACAACGAATCTGATGTTATTAATAAGAACTTCTTCTTTTTCTTCAGGTATTCTTCCAAGTTCTCCTATTACTAATCCACCTACAGAATCTAACTCCTCAGACTCCATACTTACTCCTATAAGATCACTTATATCATCAAGTCTAGCACTTCCGTCTACTATATATTCGTCTTCTTTTACTACCTCAATCATTTCATCTTCATCATCATACTCGTCTTCTATTTCACCAACTATCTCTTCAATTAAATCTTCGATAGTTATTATTCCAACAGTTCCACCATACTCATCTAAAACTATAGACATGTGGTTTTTACTCTTTTTCATTTCCTTAAATACTTCTGTTATTTTCTTAAACTCAAATGTGTAGAAAGGCTCCCTTGTATAATCTGTAACCTTAAAATCTTCTTCATTTATATCTGCTATTATTAAATCTTTAACATTAAGTATCCCTATAATATTATCAATGGTTTCCTTATAAACAGGAATTCTAGAAAATTGTTCTGTTTTTATTATTTCTAAAACTTCTTTATATTTAAATTCAACATCTATAGCTGTTATATCAACTCTTTGGACCATTATATCCTTAACTTGCATATCTCCAAAATCAAAAACATTAAATATCATTTCTTTTTCTACATCTTCAAGGACACCTTCTTCTTCACTTACACCAACCATTGTCTTTAATTCTTCCTGTGTTATGAATGGCTCAGATGCTTTAGGGTCTCCCCCAAGAAGCCTTATAAACAAAGAAGATATACCTGTAAATACCGTTACAAGTGGTTTAAAAACAGATACTACTACTTTAATAGGTTTACTAACAATTAATGATACTTTCTCTGACTTTTGTTTTGCAATTGATTTAGGTGTTATTTCACCAAATATAAGTATTAATACAGTCATAACTAAAGTTACTATCGTAACAGCCTTATCACTACCTCCAAATAACTTTAAAGCTAATGAAGTTGCCAATGACGATGCTCCTATATTAACTATATTATTTCCTATAAGTATTGCTCCTAAAAGCTTGTTTGGATCCTCAATTAGCTTTTCCACAAGTTTTGATCCCTTAACCTTTTCATCTACCATATGTCTAATTCTTATCTTACTTAAAGACATAAGTGCTGTCTCTGACATCGAGAAAAATCCTGATAATATAATCATTATAATTAATAGAATTATCTCAAACGTGTAGCTAGAGTCCAACTATAATCACTCTCCTAATTCTCCTAAATATATTTTAATATTTATTATATCATAATATTTCTATTTTTTATATTAACTATTATGCCTAGAAATTCTAATATTAATATCATATATGAATCTAATTTATAACAAATTAAAAGTTTATAATTTTCGATACGTAAAAAAGTACTCAAGGAGAACTTGAGTACTTGGTATCCCCAGTAGGAATCGAACCTACATCTATCCCTTAGGAGGGGACTATTCTATCCATTGAACTATGAGGACATATTTAATTAAATTACATATAGATTTTATTACACTTACCATTAGTTGTCAACTTTATAGCTCTCTTAATTTTATATAACGTAAAAATAGAAGTCCTCAAAACTAGAGGACTTCTTACTTAAACCATTTGAACTTTTGAATTTTCTTTAAATACAACTCTAGCTCCCTTAACTGTTATAGATATTAAAGGCCAAGATAAAGCTGTAAATGCTCCTGCCATAACCCATTCTTTAATTGTTAATGGTGCTAAACTAAATACTTCCCTGCCAATTGGCGTCATATAGCATAATACAATACAACTTATCATACCTATTACTAATACAAGTTTAAATTTAGTAATAGGAAAAGATAATCTAATTAATATAATTAAGCTTATCCCTGCAAATATTAGTAGTGCTACAGACCTACTAACTTCTACACTAGCACCCGATAAGTAGCTCATTACATACCCTACTGTAGTAAAAGTAACCATGAACACACCATTTGGAATACTTGTTGTTAATATTCTTCTTAAGAACCCGCTCTTTACCCTACCTTTACATGGCAATAAAGCTAAGAAAAATGCAGGTATACCTATTGCACAACTACCAACTAAAGAGGCCTGTATTGGTAATAGTGGATAAGGTAACATTAATGCTGAAAAAATAAATGCTAAACACACAAAAAACACCGTTTTTGATAGAAATAATTCTGCCACTCTTTCTAAGTTATTTATTTGTTTTCTTCCCTCTTCAACTATATAAGGCAATGCTCCAAAGTCAGAATTTAAAAGTACTAGCTGAGCTACAGCCTTTGTTGCATCAGAACCATTTCCCATAGCTATTCCACAATCAGATTCCTTTAATGCTAATACATCATTTACCCCATCTCCTGTCATTGCAACAGTATGGCCATTAGCTTGCAATGCTTTTATAATATCTTTCTTTTGATGAGGGGTTACTCTTCCAAAGATCACATACTCATCTACAACCCTTTTTAACTCTTCAATATCCTCCGGTAAGGTCCTTGCATCTACATACTTATCCCAATTTTTTAAGCCTGCTCTCATTGCTACTGCTGAAACGGTAACTGGGTTATCTCCTGATATTACTCTTAAATTAACTCCTTCTTCTTTAAAGTACCTTAATACTCTTGGTGCTTCCTCTTTAATAACATCTTCTATATAAATTAACGCTTCTTCTTTAACTTGCGCTTTAATTCCATCCTTTAGGGAAGATTGTTCTATTCTTCCTAACAGTAAAATTCTTCTTCCTTTTCTAGCTTCCCTCTCAATTTTCTCACTAAACCTACTGTATCTATCATCCAATAATATTTCAGGTGCGCCTAATACCCAAGCTCCCTCACCTTGTATTACTATTCCTCCCCACTTTCTTCTAGATGAAAATGGTACTTTTTCTAATACATCTAAGGTTCTACAATCTTTATACCTTTCTAGTATAGCTAATTGAGTTGGATTCTTATTGGGTAAATTATGTACTAATGTTGATAATGCCATATCTACTAATTCTTTATCACTATTTCCTATTAACTCAACATTAACTAAATTAAGCTTTCCTTCTGTGATTGTACCTGTTTTATCAACACATAATACATCAACCCTAGCCAAAACTTCTGTAGCTGATAATTGCTGTACTAATGTTTTATATTTCGCAAGCTTAACTACAGATACTATAAAGGTTGCACTTGTTAGAAGAACTAAACCTTCAGGTATCATTCCTACTATTCCAGAAACAGCTCCTAGCACCGCACTTCTCCATCCAATATTACTAAAAACTGTTTGAGTTGTTGTTAAAATTATCCCTATTGGAACAATTAACCATAGTAGAAACTTTATTATTTTGCTTATAGAGGATTGTAACTCTGAATTAATTATCTTAAATTTTCTTGCTTCCTCAGCTAACTGAGACGAGTAAGTATTTGCTCCTACTTTCTTAACCTCAGCCAATCCTTCACCTGCAATAATAAAACTCCCAGATAATATTTTATCTCCATTTGTTTTATATACTGAATCAGATTCTCCAGTTAACATTGACTCATCTACTTCTAACTCATCACCATCAATTAGCTCACAATCAGCTAATACCTGGTTGCCTGAATCAAGGTATACAATATCATTTAAAACTAATTCTTCAACACAAACCTTTTTAATCTTTCCATTTCTTAATACCTTAGCATGAGCCATACTTAAAACAGATAACTCTTCTAAGGTGCTCTTAGCACTTAATTCTTGTACGACTCCAATAATGCTATTTACTATTATTACTCCTGCAAATATAGCATTCTTAGGAGATCCTGCTGCTATACAAACTAAAGCTAATATTATATTTAAAGCATTAAATATATTAAAAAAGTTTGCCCTGATCATTTGCCATATTGTTCTTGAAGGCGCCTTTGGTATTTTATTTACTTCTCCTCTTGCAATTCTATCTCTTACTTCATCATCTGTAAGACCTCTGCTGCTATTTTTTATTATAAAGGAGGAGTTGTTGATGTTATCATAAAAATTATCTCTACACTCCATACAATACTCCTTATATCTTTTACAATCCACTTTTATACTTTCATTTTACTTTTACAATCTTAAAATACTCTTAAATAAATAGAAAGATTGTATTAATTCTTATTTATATATTGTTATATTTATATGATTTATTATTCTTAACAAAAAAAGTAGGAGCCTATAACTTAGCTCCTACCTCTATAATAATTCCTTTTTAGTAAAATAAGCCACCCCTATACTTCCTGGTCCTACATGCAAACCTATTATTGGTCCTATAGATTGTATCCTTATTGGAATATTTAATTCTTCTTCTAACCTCTTCGCAAGTTCTCTTCCTTCTTCTTCACAATTTATATGATGAACTATAACATCTCCAAGACCATAATTTTCAATATCATCTAATACTTTATCTACTATTACATTAACTGCTTTTTTCTTTGTTCTCACTTTTTCAAAAACTGAAGTAACTCCATCTTTTACAGTAAGGATGGGTCTTATTTGAAGTATTGTTCCAAATAAAGCAGCCGCGCCACCTATTCTTCCACCTTTTTTAAGATACCTTAATGTGTCTGGTACAAATAAAAATCTACTAGACTTAACAACCTTATTAACTACCTCAACTACTTCCTCTATAGATTTTCCTTCCTTTGCAGCTCTTGCACCTTCAATTACTTGAAATCCCATCTGCATGCAATTAGTTCTTGAATCTATTATTTCTATCCTTGCATCTGGATACTCTTCCAAAACCATATTCTTTACTAAATGTGCACTAGAATATGTGCCACTCATTTCTGATGATAGAAATACTCCTACAACATCATCTCCTGACTTAACAATACTTTTAAATGTACCTAAAAGTTCATCTATACTTGGTTGGGATGATGTCGGTATCTCTTCTGACTGGTTCATAACCTCATAGAAATATTTATTGTCTAGATTAACTTCTCTATAACTTTTTCCTTGAAGAATAACATTTAATGATGTAATTGAAATATCATATTCATGTATTAATTCTTCAGAAATGTAACTTGTACTGTCTGTAACTAACTTTACTCCCATAAAATCACCACTCTCTATAAAATAGTTTATAATATTATACCATATATTACCTAGGATTTTTTACACTTTGTATTTTAACACCATCAGTACTTATTAAAAATTCTATTATTGTCTCATTTACTGGATTTTTGTTTATTCCAGCAGATCTTACTCTTATTACAACGATATACCTTCCTTTACATGCTAGAGGCGCACTTAAAGACTTAATCATCATTATCTCTGAAAAATTAGGGCAATATACATACCTTGGTCCATATATCTTTTTCATTTCTTTTTCTATATAGCTATTTAATAATGTAAATATTACTCCATCCTTTAACCTTGAACTTGTTACATTCTGAGGTACTTTAAAATTACTTTGCACCCTATCCTTCTTTATTAAATAATCAGATACTTGTCCCCATCTTTCTATCTTATTATATTTAGGATTAGTAGAGTTAAAGTAAACTATAATGGAAGAATCTATTAAATTTTTATTACCAAGAAAAATTCCCTTATCTCCATATACTATTGCTTCTAAAGCTAGTGAAAGTTCTTCCCTAAATATTATATCTCTTTTCTCTATATCACTAGAATTCCCCTCTCCATCTATACATAAGTAAACTTCTAAAATATATTTGTTATCTATCTCTTTCCAACATGATATAACTTCATCTCTATGCTTTGAAAATTTATCTTCCCTATACTTAGTATCTATAAACAAAAATAATTCTCCTGTTTCATCTGAATGTGTTAGTGTATAAAATCGATTTTGTATGTTTGTATTCTCTAATAATAAGTCATTCACTTCAATATGAAGTTTTTCTTTTATAAACTCTCTCACTTTCAATCTCCTTGATAATATTATTTATAATGCATTTATATGAACTATTAAGTTTATTAGTTCTTTTATTTATTATTAAGATATAATATACTGTTTTTATATGAAATTTTTGATTCTAGAAAGGAATTATATTTATGATAAGAACTATTTTATTTTATCCAGCAGTGGTCTTAAGCTTATTTGTTTCACTGTTGGCACTAATTAGAATTAAATATTTAGAACTTAGAGGAAAAACAAAAGAAAAAACAATATTTATTCATAAAGTAACAAGAGGTTGGGCTCGTTTTGTAATGAAAATGAGTGGTGCAGAAATTACAGTTAAAGGTCTTGAAAATATACCTAGTGACCAGACTGTTTTATTCATGGCAAATCACCAAAGTTTCTTTGATATCCCACTATTAATGAGCGTTATTGACGTTCCAAAAGGCTTTATAGCAAAAAAGGAACTTGAAAACTGGCCTGGAATAAGTACGTGGATGAGATATATAAGATGTATTTTTATGGATAGAGCTAATTTAAGAAAATCAGCTGAAGCTATCGTTGAGGGAATTAATATTCTTAAAAGCGGATACTCTATGGTAATTTTCCCTGAGGGAACAAGAAGTAAGGGTGGAGAGCCTCATGAATTTAAAAGTGGAAGCTTTAAATTGGCTCTTAAGCCAAAAGTTCCAATAGTTCCTGTTACTATAAATGGTACTTATAAACTATTAGAGAGAAATGGTAACAAGATTAAGGCTGATAAAGTTGAGGTTATTATTCATCCAGCAATAGATACTAAATCATTAAGCAAAGAAGAATCTTCAGCTTTACCAGAAAGAGTTGAATCTATAATCTTATCACCATTAAAATAAGCTTCATTATATTTTAGATAATAAAAAAAATGAGTTGTTGCTCTGTTGCAACAACTCATTTTTTTATTCCCTATCTAATTAGAACTTATTACATTATTAACCCACTTACCAGATCTTAACCTAGCAAACTCAAAGAACAGCTTAACTACTTCTTCTAAGCATATAAAGAAATATACAACATATACTGGTACTTTAAGAACTACTGCTCCTATAAATGCCATTGGAACAGCAAAAAGCCATATAGTACCTGCCTGAACTAACATTGAGTATGTCGTATCTCCGCCCCCTCTGAACACACCAACTATCATTACAACATTATATGTTCTTATTGCACAGAAAACTGCCATAATTCTTAATACATATATCGTGTCATTTACTGTACCTTCAGTAATATTAAACAGTTTTAAAATTGTAGGGGCAAATATCCATATTAATATACCTAAAATTAATCCAACTATAGGTGATACAACTCCTATTTTCTTAGAATAATCTACAGCCTCTTCCTCATGTCCTGATCCAATCTTATTACCTACCATTATAGCCGCTGCACTTGCAAGACCTATACAAAATACCATAAACATATTATTTAATGTAGTTGCTATTTGCATGGTTGCTACTGCACCTGTACCTATCTGTGCATACGCTATAGAGTAAGAAGTAAGTCCTAATGACCATACTAATTCATTTATTATTACAGATGTAGATGTTCTAAAGTAAGTTTTTACAAAAGTAAAATCAAAACTAAACAGTTCTTTTAGATTAGAAGATACTTTATTGTTCCTTATGTATACCTCAAATAATATATATAGCATTTCTATTACTCTTGCTAAAGTAGTAGCTAAAGCAGCTCCTGCTACTCCCATTGGCTTACAACCTAAGTTACCAAATATAAATATCCAGTTTAAAAATGCATTACTTAATACACCAATCAAACTTGCATACATTGTAACTTTAGGTTGTTCTGTACTTCTTAATGCAGATGAATACGCTTGAGTTACATTAGTTATAAGATAACTTATTGCAATAACCCTTAAGTACATCCCACCTAATTCTATTACACTTGGATCCTTAGACAATATGCTCATTATACCGTCTGATAAGAAGAATGCTCCTATTCCAAACAATAAAGATGCAATAAATCCTATGGTCAAATCTAATCCTAATACCTTTTTTATACTTTTAACATCTCTTTTCCCCCAATATTGAGACATAAATACGCTTGCACCAGCATTAATTCCTGATAAACAAAGCATAAAAATAAAGAAATATTGATTAGCAAGTCCTACTGCTGCAATAGCTTCTTCTCCTAACTTTCCAATCATTAAATTATCTACTAAATTTAGTGATGATGTTATAAAGCTTTGTATGGTTATAGGTATTGCTAATGTTAGCATCGTTTTAATAAACTTTTTATCCCTTAATATTCCCATAATTTCCTCCTTAGTTAAAATAAAAAAAGCACACGGGTAGTCTAGCCGCCCGTCTGCTAAAAAAGTTCTTATTAAATTCCTGATTTATTTTCTTATAATTAATGTATTTTGTCAACAAATATTCATTAATTCTTTATAGCTGTCTTCTATTTCTTCTCTGGATAAATTGCCAGCTTCTAGTACATCATCACTTAAGTTCTTTAATTTTTCATAATAGTTAATGCCCATTGCTATTACATTCTTGTCCTTATTACTTTTCTTTATCATGTAAAATAATATATCTTCTGCTTTATCATATTTTCCAACAATCTCATAAAACTTAAATATCTTTTTATTTTCATTTATCGTTAAATCATATACCGATAATAAATCTGAAATATGTATTCCATCTTGAAAATACCTTTTTTCTATATCACTATCCTCCATAAAAGCCTCATTTAAAGCGTCTATAGACTTTAGATAATACTTAATTTGACCTTCTTCATCTCCTGTGCTTTGACATACAAAACCTTGTAAACAAAGCAATTCTCCAAGAGCTATATACTTTTCTCCATTAAATTCATCTTCACGACTTATAATATCAATAACACTACTAAATGAAAGCGTGTCAATAGTCATTATATCTAATCCTACTAGCCCCTTTAATTGATTATTTATAGCCTCTTTAGCCTCACTAATATTTCCATTTATTATATTTTTATCAACTTCCCTTTTAACTATTTTTAGTGAATTTTCTATTTCTTTCATAAAATCTTTCTTAATCATAAGGCCCTCCATTTTACAGAAAATTTAATTATAGTATAAATATTATATAACTATAATTAAATATAAATTAAGTTAATTTATTTTAAATTTTCTATTTATTTATAGTAAGTTAAGGTCAAATTAAAATGTAAGAAATATATTTTTAAATTTTGCTTTTTGTTATAAAATTATAATACATTTACAACATAGGAGGAAATATATATGCAAAAGCTTCTCAGTAAAATGCGACAAGCTATAAATGATTTTAATTTGATAGAAAATGGAGATAAAATTGCAGTAGGATTGTCTGGGGGTAAGGATAGCTTAACTTTATTATATCTATTAAATGCTTATAAAAAGTTTTCCCCGGAATCCTTTGATTTAATAGCTATAACCCTAAATCCAGGTGGCGTAGATAACTCTCCCTTACATAAATTCTGCAAAGAATTAGAAATACCCTTTTATGAAATTAAAACTAATATAAAAGAAATAGTTTTTGATATTAGAAAAGAAAAAAATCCATGCTCTCTATGTGCAAACTTACGTAGAGGCGCCTTAAATGATAATGCAAGTAAGCTTGGTTGTAATAAGGTTGCATTAGGTCACCATAAGGATGATGCATTAGAAACTTTTTTACTTTCCATTTGTTATGAAGGTAGAATTAATTGTTTTTCTCCCAAAAGCTATATGGATAAAAATAACTTATCCCTTATTAGACCTATGGTTTATATAAATGAAAGCTCTATTAGAAAATTCTCTCTAAATAACAAGCTACCTATTATTAAGAATCCTTGTCCTGCTGACGGAAAAACTAAAAGGCAAGATATAAAAGAACTAATCAAAGATTTAGATAGAAAAATACCAGGTTTTAAAAAAAATATTTTTGGGTGTTTAAATAACCCTAACCAACTATTTATATGGGATAAAGAAAGGATAAAACACGAATAATATTCGTGTTTTATTGTTTTTTATTTTATATTTTTACAGTTTTGTATTGATTTTATGTATAAAATAAGCTAAAATCACCTTGTAGTTAGAACTTTTTTATTAAATTTAAATAAATTGTTCACTTATATAAATCCTACAATATGGGTTGGATGTTTCTACCGGGTTACCGTAAATTACTCTGGGCTATAAGTGTCTACTAAGTATATTATCTTAATTTACGAGGAGATGTTTATAATGAATTATGATGTAATTATAGTTGGTGCTGGTCCTGCAGGAATCTTTACTGCATATGAGCTTAAGAAACAAAAACCACAATCTAAAATTCTTTTAATTGAGGCCGGGAAACAAATAGATAAAAGACATTGCCCTAAGGACAGGACAAATGTTTGTGTTTCTTGCAAACCTTATTGTCATATCACATCAGGATTCTCTGGTGCTGGTGCATTTTCAGATGGAAAACTATCATTAAGCTACGAGGTTGGTGGCGATTTACCAAACCTTGTTGGAGCAAAAACTGCTCAAGAATTTATTGATTATACTGATAAAATATATCTAGATTTTGGTGCTGATACTAAAGTTGAAGGTATAGATAATAATGATGCTGTTAAAGAAATTAGAAGAAAAGCAATTCAAGGTGGACTAAAATTAGTAGATTGTCCTATTCGACATCTAGGTACAGAAAAGGCTCAAGAAATATACTTAAAAATTCAAAATCACCTATTAGAAGTTGGTGTTGAAATTAAATTTGATACATTAGTTAAAAACTTAATTATAGAAAATAATTCTGTTACTGGAGCCTTATTAACTGATGCCTTAACTAAGAAAAAGGATGAAGAAGTATTCAGTAATAAAGTTGTTGTTGCTACAGGTAGAAAAGGTGCTGACTGGTTAAAGGATATGTGTGTTGAACATAATATTAACCATTCTGCAGGTCCAGTAGATATTGGTGTTAGAGTAGAACTTAGAAATGAAGTAATGGAAAGTGTTAATAATGTTCTTTATGAATCAAAATTAATTGGACATCCTCTTCCATTTAAAGATAAGGTAAGAACCTTCTGTCAAAACCCTGGTGGCTTTGTAAGCCAAGAAAACTATGATAATAACCTTGCTATAGTTAATGGTCATTCATATAAGAACCTAAAGTCTGATAATACTAATTTAGCTATATTAAGTTCTCATAACTTTGCTGAACCTTTTAACGAGCCTATTGAATATGGTAAAAAGGTAGCTGAACTTGTTAATATGCTAGGTAATGGAAAGATATTAGTTCAAAGATATGGCGATATCTTAGATGGTAAGAGAACATGGGAACATGAGCTTTATGAATCAAACGTAAAACACACTCTTCCAGATGCTGAAGCAGGTGATTTAACATCTGCAATGCCATATAGAACTATGACCAACATATTAAACTTCATTGAAGCTATGGATACAGTAGTTCCTGGGTTTGCAAGTAGAGAAACACTTCTTTATGGTCCAGAAATTAAATTTTATAGTAATAAAATAAAATTAGATACAAATTTTGAAACTAATATAAAGGGACTTCACTGTTTAGGTGACTCAAGTGGATGGACAAGGGGTCTTATGATGGCTTCTGCTATGGGAGTCATGATGGGAAGACTTCTATAAATATAAAAACCTCTAGCAAAGTATTTTGCTAGAGGTTCTTTTTTTATCTATCAAAAATATAGCTTTTTACTAAAGCTACAGCTTCTCTTGTATAAAACACAGGAACTAAGTAATTTACTGTATTGCTTGAATATACTTCAATATTTTCATAGCCATTTCTTTTTGCTAACATACTGCTTCTGAAAGCATGAAAGTCTGTTGTAACTATCTTTACGCTTACGTCTTTTAATTCTTTATTACTATGTTCTTCAATTTTCTCCTTTGAAAACTTAAAATTTTCAGATGTATTTCTAGATTTATTTTCTTTTATAATTCTATCTTTGCTAACACCTTTTTCTAATAAATACCCTTCCATCGCCTCTGCTTCTGACATATCTTCATCTTCACCTTGACCACCAGAAACCACAATATAACTATCTTTATTATATTCATTAAGACAATATAATGCGGTATTAAGTCTATCTCTTAAAGTTTGACTTAACTCATTTCTATTATTTAGCCCTGCACCTAGAACAATAATATAATCAGTTCTCTCTATACTTTTCTTTGGATAGCATATTATAATACCCTCTATAATGAAAAAGACAACTAACCCAATACATATAAAGGTTTTAATCACCTTATCTAATAGCTTTAATTTTTCATTATTATATATTATCTTCTTAATAAAGTGATAAATTATTAATAATATACCAGATATAAAAAACACTTCACTAAAGGCAATTTTTCTAAAACTTAATAAATTCACCAATATAGAATATCCCATTAATATGCCACCTAAAGCTATATCTAAATTCTTTTTCATCTTATTTCCTCCCTAATACCTTATAATCTAATAGTATCAGAGGTAATTATTTCCGTAAACGTGATTATTGCCTTTGTAATTAATATGTAACATATTTTTCTATAAAGTATTAAGCAAATCTTTATATTCTTTCTTCATATCTAAATATATATTCATTATTTTACTTGACTTTATATTAGCCATATTCAATATAGAATCATAATTTAATATAACTAGATTTGTAATATCCTTATCTATTTTATTATTATTACTCATTTCTTTCAGTATATTAATCACTCTATCCTTACTGAAAGATTCTTTATAACTTCTTCTTCCAACTAATGCACTTAATATATCTGCTATAGCCAAAATTCTTATTTCTATAGATAGCTCATCACCCTTAAGACCAAATGGATACCCACTTCCATCAATCTTCTCATGATGTAAAGTAGCAATATCTCTAATATCGTCTATATTTAATCCACTTAAAATATCATATCCTATAATAGCATGTTCTTTCATTGCTTCAAACTCTTCATCAGTCAACTTGCTATCCTTCTCCAATATATGTACAGGTATAGATATCTTTCCTATGTCATGCAATATACCAGATATCTTTAATTTATATAATAATTTTTCATCTAGTCCTAGTAATTTCCCAATTTCATAACTTATAGCCTCTACTATTATGCTATGTTTAACTGTAACTTCACTTCTAAAATCTATAGCATAAGCTAACATTCTAGCATAATAAAGTACTTCTTCTCTTTTTAGCCTCTTATTTTTTAAGAAATCATATAACTCAGATTTATATGATTTATCTCTAAGTTTTGTATTAATATCATTCTTATTAATTGCATCTAAAAGTAATTGTACATTTTCTAAAGTATATATCTTAGACATCTTTTTAATTTCATAATTACTTAATTCTTTATTATTTAAAACTAGTACACTAAAATAATCCGATAAACCTAGCATTAGAGCCTCTATAGGTATATCTATATTTTTAAATTTTATATATTTATATGTAAAGTGATGTCCTAAAACAACCTTGTATAACTTACTTAATGGTGAAAAGTATTTAATAAACAATGCTCCATATATTGCATGTTCAAAAGGATTAAGAGAATCAATACTTAGCAATTCCGTCACTTCCTTGCCATTATAAAGTGTACTGTTGCAGGTCCTATAACAATCTACATTTAATAACCTTCTTACTTCACTTACTTTATGTATACCAATATCATGAAACATGGATATTATACACAAATCTATTATCTCACTTTCATCATTTGTTCCTTTTTCTTTTAATAAATTCATCATTATATACGCTACCTGTTCACCATGTTCTAGTAGCCTATTATCTATTTCATTTATTGTTCTATGTATAATAGTTATAATATCCTTTAATAGAACTTCTTTCATATATCATCTCTATTCCTTTAATATAAAATTAATATTTATTGTTATAAATTGATTAATTAATTATAAATCACTTATACATTTTTAGTAAATACTTTTCTTTTATTCTCCATGAACTTCCTTTCTCAACCTCTCTAGTTCTAATGATAACCTATCTACTTCTTTTCTAAGGTGCTCCATATCAGAAGAAGTCTTTGCTGTTTTCTTACCCTTTGATGTTGATTCCCCTGTTTGCGAATATGCACTGGATTTATTACTTTGTGGACAAAACGGATTAGTTACATTTTTATATTTAAGATCATAATAACGTCCTGGCCCACTTTGGAAATATTGTTGTTGTGCATTAAATGTTATTATAACCTGCCCAACTAGCATTAGCCAGTTACCTACAGCATTTTGAATATTAAATGGAAGGTTACCTGATATCGCCATACCAACTACTTGTCCTATTACAGAAAAAAGTTGTGGATTTAAATCTTGAAATCCTCCTGGAATATCTGAACATCCCTGTTCATCAAAAACCCCAGTAAAATTAAACATATTATAAAAAAACTCTTCAAATTCATTATAATTATCTGAATCCATAATTACCTCTTTTTCATCATGCTATATTATTATCTATTAATTAAAGTTTTTTTTATAACTCCAATCTTTAATTAAGTATAACTTTTATAAAAACTAATTAATAAATAACAGAAAAATATTAAAAAACCACACCTCTATAAATTTAAGAAGTGCGGTTTTTTAATAACTAATCTATTACTATATATTTATTTAGTTATATAAGATTTTTTACTATTATTTATTCTTATTAAAATTTTTTTATTCTGTCTTTCCTAAACAACCTATTATCATATTTATATAAAAATTCTTTAGTATAATCAACATCTGAAGGACAATCTATATATTCAAGACCTCTTTTTTGTCTTGTTTCATCTCCTTTTCCTGTTATTAAAATTACACTATCTTCATCTACATCCATAATGGCTTTTTCTATAGCTTTTCCTCTGTCCGTAACTATAGAATAATTGCATCCTTGAGCTTTAATATATGTAGATATTTCATTACATATATCTACAACTGATTCTTCTCCTGGATCTTCCTCTGTAATTATTACCGTATCTGAATATTTTCCTGAAATCTCACCTAAATCTTTACGTCTATCTATAGCCTTCTTACCAGGGCATCCAAAAACAGTAATTATTTTTCTTTCTGGATACTCTGCTTTAACAGATTCAAATAGCCTTTCAAAACTCAACTTATTATGAGCATAGTCTACAATGGCGATTACCTTATTATCCTCATTGTTGTAAACTTCCATTCTTCCCTTAACCTTAGCTTTTTTAAGGCCTTCATATATATACTTTTCAGGAATATCTAACGCCTCACATATTGCTATTGCTGCTAATGCATTTTCAACATTAAATAACCCTGGAATAGTTAATTGGAACTCCTTATTAAATCTCTTGGTTCTAGCCCTAAATAATATATTATTATCTTTCTTTCTAACATCATAACCATATACATCTGCTTCTTTCTTATCTAAGCCAAAAGTTATTACATTAGAACACTTCTTACTTGCTTTTAATACTTCTTCTAAGTGCTCAGTATTTAAGTTAATACAAGATATCTTACTTTGTTCAAATATCCTAAGCTTTGAATTAAAGTAGTCATCAAAATCCTTATGCTCTATATCACTTACATGGTCATAACCTATATTTAAAAAACATCCAACATTAAATTCTATACCTAATACTCTATTATATTTCAATGCTTGGCTAGATACTTCCATCTCCATATATTTCATTCCACTTCTAACAGCATTATCAAAATGCTTATGTAAGTCAATTGATTCTGGTGTAGTAATATGTGACTCTATATCTATAATACCATCATATGTATCTATAGAAGATATAACTCCACTCATTGGTTCATTAATGCTTCTTAGATATTCATCAAATATATATCTTATAAAATATGTAGTGGTAGACTTTCCTTTAGTACCTGTAATTCCTACTAAGTTCAACTTTTCCCAAGCTTTATTATAAAAATGATTTGATATATACGCCATCGCTTTTCTTATATCATTAACAATTATATAAGAACAATCATTTCCTAATTCATACTTATTTTCGCTTATATAGCAAACTGCTCCACCTATTATTGCGTCCTTTAAAAATTCTTCTCTAAAGTGTGCCCCTTTACATATAAATAAAGTATTTCTTTTTATATCTTTAGAATTACATGAAACGTATTCTATACAATTTTCTTGCTTACCTTTTATATTATATTCCAATACTAAGTTATGTTTTCTTAAAAGCTTTAGGTATTCTTCTAAACTACATATATTACTCATAAACTGCTCCCTTTCTTTATTATTTAGTTTTTTGAACACATCTCTATAGACTTATCGACTAAAATATCCATTGCATCTATATAGAAATCAGATAGACAATGTTGTTCTCTAAAACAAGATAATTCTGTACATGCTAGTATAGCACCATCACATCCTGCTTCTTTAAGTTCTCTTTCTATCTCTAAAAACATATCATAATTTCCTATTTGACCCTTTTTAACTTGATTGTATATTATATCCATTACCATGGCTTGCTTATCTTTGCTAGGAATATAACTTTCTATATCTAATAATTCAAGTTCCTTTTGATATACTCTAACACTTATTGTTCCATCAGTTGCCAAGACAGCAATCTTCTTTATATCTTTCTTTTGGTTATATATATATTTAACTGTTTCTTTTATCATGTTTATTATAGGTATACTTACTTCGCTTTGGACCTTATCTATAAAATAATGTGAAGTATTACAAGGGACTGCTATAACGCTACACCCAGTAGCTTCTAATATCTTTGCATCTTCCACTAGTTTATCTAATACCGTACTTTCATCTTTTTTAAGAATAGCACTAGTTCTATCTGGTATTGTAGTGTCATTTAATATAACCATTGGTATATGGTCTTGATCTTTATCTGCATTGGTTTTATCAATAACCATTCCCATAAATAATTGAGTTGCTTTAGGTCCCATCCCACCTATAACACCTAGTTTATTATAAATTGTATTTGAAGACATCTACTATTTTCCTCCAAGATACTTTCTATATTTATATACATGCCCTAACTTTGATTTAAACAAACTCATTTTTCTCTTAAACCCATTGTCTACCTTATAATCTAGTGAGTTTGTTATTTTTCCTTCTTTTATAAGTTCTCTCATTTCATCTTTATATTGTTGAGGTTTTATATATTTAAACATTACATACTTTGGAACTACACTCCATAAGCATCTTTCTTTTGCTATTTTAAAAGGAATATCCTTATTTTCTATATAATCCTCAACTAAATATTTAACTATATTATTTCCACTACCTGTTACATAATAATTACTTCTTCCTTGACGAACATTTATCTCAAATACTTTATACTTTCCGTCTTTCTCATCATATTTTATATCAAAATTTGAAAATCCTACAAAGTTGATATCTTCAAGGAATTTTTTAATTTTAACTGTAACATCTTCATTATATTCGTTTATTATAACAGCATGGTTCCCTATTCCATGAGGTGTATGTTCTTCTAATAAAACATGTCCTAAAGCCATTAACTTAACTTTTCCATTCTTATCTGAATAGTTTGTTAGCACTCTCATGTATGTGTCATCACCATTTATAAATTCTTGTAATACTACTGAATCCGTATATCCAGCATCATATATTTGCTTTAATGTTTCTTCTAATTCTTCTCTTGTATCAAGCTTATAAACCTTTTTTTGACTTGGGAAAGGATATTCCCAATACATAACACTATTAGCAGGCTTTAAGATATATGGTGCTCCAAATGGAAGTTCAAAGTCATTTCCCATTTCCTTACGGTATATAAATGTATTCGGGTAATCTATTCCATACTTATCACATATATTGTAGAACTTTTCCTTATGTATTAATGTATTCATCATTTCACTACTAACATATGGAGCTACTACATTACTTGGATAATTTCCTAAATTTTCAGCACATAGTTTTACATAACTATCTCCACATCCAATTAATATAACTGTTTTATCTTTATGCTTATTCGCAAATTCTCTTACATGTTTAATGAAGTTTTCTTGATCATCATTTTTCTCACACACATTATAATCTATAATATCACTATTAAAACAAGGACCTATTGCATACTTACCCCATACTGTACTTTTTATTCCATATGCTTCATGGAAAGCTCTAGCCACACTATAAACATTGATATCTCCACCAAATAAAAGTGGCATAAATTCTATTTCCTTTTGTTTCATAATTTATCTCACCATCTTTTCTCAATATTTAAAAGTAAAAAACTTGTACATTTTTTTGCTCAATACATTATAGTATTCGCTATTTTATTTGTCAAGGCAAGTAATATTGCCACTTTCCAAGGTTTTTACAACTACTATTATACATTATTTTTAGCAAAATAACTCCTTTTTTAATTATTGTCACAAAAGAATTTATTAAACATACTTTTTCACATTTAATAAATAAGGCTGTATAAGCCTAAGGTAAAAACCTTAATCTAATACAACCCCTTGATTAATTACTTTTTTAATTGTTCATTATATATCATTCTTGATATTTTAGATATTTTTTCAGCTGGTCCACTTACCCCCTCTGCATATGATACTATTACATACGGCTTGTCCGTAAACACTATTCCTATGTCACTAACAGCCCCACCATAATTGCCTATCTTATGCGCAACCTTATTGTATGGGAGATATTTATCTAATCTATCATGAAATATTGTATTCTTCATATTATTTATTAATTGCCAATAGTACTTATCATTTCTGTTTTCATATAACTTCTTTAATAGCCTAAATTGAATCTCAGGTGTAGTCTTATTACTTGATGTATCACAACTTAATCCTACCATTGAATTTATATTCTGTCTTACGCCTTTAGCTCCACCTAATATTCTATTAAGCATCCTAGTGGCAATATTATCTGATTGAGTTATAGATAACTCTAATAACTTACTTACAGGTACTGGTTTAGCCAAAGTAGTATTTACTTGACCTTGAAGTACGCCTGTCCCACCTTCATAATCATTGCTAGCTACATATGTAATACCCTTATTAATATCTAATGAACCATTTCTTATTTTCTCATATGTTACCATGTTTAATCCAACCCTATATGTACTTGCTGCTGTAAAAACCTTATTTTCATTTATTGCTATCTTTTCTCCACTTGTTAAATCATAAAAAATAAATCCAAACCTATTTATATAAGATCCTAAATACTTTTGTATTCTCTCCTTAATAGGAAGATTAGATTCTAATATAGATTCAAAGCTCGTACCTTGCTGTGTCTGACTATCTTGTGGCTTCTGTTCATTCTTCTTTTCTTCTTCTGACTTCCTTTTAGCCTCTTCCTCTGCCTTTAGTCTTTTTTCCTCAAGGGCAATCTGTTTTTCTCTTTCTATAGCTTGAACTTCTTTAGTCTCTACGAACTTAAATATTCCCCCCAATGATAAAACGAATAAAAGAATAGTACTAAATACTATTACCTTTACCTTCTTATTTCTCATGTCACCCCTCATTATTTATCCCCCTAGTTTTACATAATATATATAAAATAATAATATTTTACAAGTATATTTTCTATCAAATTTTACATATTTTGATATAATAGAGATATTCTACCTAGAAACCTTGTGTATCACCTTCACCTTTAAGTAACCTAAAATAAAAAAGGTGGATAAACCACCTTTTTTAAATTTACAACTATTGCTTTTTAAATATAGTTTCGCCCTCTTTAATAGTCTCAAGAACTTGTATATCTTTTATTTCCATAGGGTCAACCTTTAGTATGTTCTTATCTAAGATAACTAAATCCGCTACCTTACCTTCTTTTAAGGTACCTTTAATATCCTCCTCAAAATATTGGTATGCTGCATTTTTTGTAACAGCTTTTAATGCATCTAAAGGACTTACCCTTTCCTCTTCTCCTAATAACCCCCCATTTTTAGTTATCCTATTAACAGCACACCATATAGTTTCTAACATATTAGGCTCTATAACAGGTGCATCTTGATGAAATGTATATAGTATTCCCTCATCCTGCGCCGACTTTGCCAAACTTATTTTGCTTGCTCTTTCCATTCCATAATTCTTTATATGAATATCGCCCCAGTAATAGACATGGGATACAAAGAAAGATGGCATTATACCTAGAGCTTTTAAATCACCTAATTGATCTTCAGCTAATAATTGAGCATGTATCATAATAGGCCTTATATTATTATTTGAATGAATTCTTTCTTTTGCAATTCTATATTGATCTATAAATTGTTGAGAAGCAGCATCTCCATTACAATGAACTAATATCTGCATATCTTCCCTTAAAGCCTTCTCCAATTTACTTTCTATCTCTTCATCTTTTTGTACTCCATATCCATAATAATCTTTTTCACTTCCTAAGTATGGAGTTCTCATCCATGCAGTACGACCTTGTGGGGATCCATCCAAGAAAGTTTTATATCCTCCCATTTTCACATGATTATCATATCTTTGAAGGCAATTTGCAAACTTTTCTTTTAATAATTCAGCATTCCTTATATCTAAATATCCAATCAAATCTATTTTTAGAATTTTAGCCTGTATTAAATACTGAAATATGTCTGCTAATACATCTACAACCATCCCCTCTTGGACAGTTGTAATACCATAGCTAGCATATGCACTTTGAGCCTTAACTAAAGTATCCATAAATTCTTCATTAGATACAACTGGTATAGATTGAATATAATTTATATATGCATTTTCTTCTAAATATCCAGTAACTTCTCCATCCTTCTTTTCTATAATGCCCCCTTCTGGATTTGGTGTATCCATGGTTATCTCTAAAGCCTTTATTCCCATAGTATTTAATACACCCATATGTCCAGACTTATGTTTAACAATAAGTGGATTGTTAGGAGCTGCTTTATCTAAAATATCCTTAGTTGGATGAGACTTTTCTTCTAGATAATTTTGATCATAGCCATTTGCTTGAATCCACATTCCAGCAGGTATGTTATTCTTTTTAATAAACCTTTGTATAGCATCAACGATTTCATTAAAGTTTACTACTTCTGACAAATCTACTTGTGTAAAGGAACTAGCGTATCCAGAAAAATGACTATGTGCGTCTATGAATGATGGCATTAATGTTTTTCCTTGTAGATTAATCATCTCCACATCTTTACTTGCTTCTCTAAGTAAATCTTCTTTTTTTCCTAACTTGTATATCTTTCTTCCTTTAATTAGTACTGCTTCAATATATAGTTCATCCTCAAGTGTCAATATATCTCCATTAAAATATAGCTTTTCTTTATTAGACATTTTCGCCCTCCCAAAATTCTCTTAATTTATATTTATTCAGCTTTAGCTTTTCACAGTATATATACTTTTAATCAATTCGTTAACTAAAAATTTACTATATTCTTTTCAAATAAAGCACATTACTTAATTACAATTAGTAATTTTGTCTTTAATGTCTAATACTCAAATACCCATAAATATAAACCTAATTTGCAAAACGAAACACACTACTCATCTTCATTTAGAGGTTTACTTGTGATACGGTTCATTATTTGTAATTCTAAATCCCCTATATACTTGCTCTAAAAGCATTACCCTAAATAACTGATGTGGAAATGTCATCTTTGAAAAGCATAGCTTATAATTTGCCCTTTTAATTACCCCTTCCGATAATCCTAAACTTCCTCCAATTATAAAAACTATATTTGAATTTCCTGTAACACCACAATTCGATATAAATGAAGCAAACTCTTCAGAAGTTATTTGCTTACCTTTTAAGTCCATTGCAACTACATAAGAATTATCCTTTATCTTCGATAGAATTAACCTACCTTCTTTTTCTTTTATTTGTTGCTCTTCTTTTTCTGATGCATTATCTGGTGTCTTTTCATCCGGCAATTCTATAACTTCTAACTTACAATATCTACTCAACCTCTTAGAATATTCATCAATTGCTTGTTTTAAATACTTCTCTTTTAACTTTCCTACTGCAATAATTGAAATGTTCATAAAAATATCCTCCTTTGTGGTAACATACTAATATATTACCACAAAGGAGGATTAAACCCCTCTTTATTCTACCTTATAATTATCTACATCTATAATAGTTGGAGAATCATCTTCTACAACAACATCCTTAGATTGTATCTGTTTTCTCTTAGGTAATGTCAACAATAACAACTCATTATCAAATGATGCTTTTAATTTTGTAACATCTATTTCTTCTACATAGAATGTTTTTACTAAGTCTCCACCAGTTTGAATTATTGTCATTCTTACATTCTTACCATTTGAATATGTTTGCTTTTTCTTAATGGTTAATATAGCTTTATTTTTCTCAAAGTCTATATTTACATCCTTTGGGGTTAATCCTGGCAAATATCCTTTTATCAAATAATATGGACCATAATCTTTTATTGATATATCATAAGCATCCTCATTCATCAAATCATCAACCATATTATTTACAAAATCACTAGATAAAAGTTGATCAACCATTCCATTTATAAAATCATCATTTAGCAAACCATTTAATATACTTCCATAGTTAAAGTTATTATTATTGTTATTATTCATAGGACTATTATTAAACATAAAAGGAAACATTCCAAACATATATACCATCCTCTCATAAAGATGCTTTCATAATATATATGTATTAAATGGTTCCTTTTTTGATACAATTTTAATATCCTATCTCTTTATTTAAAAATATAACATGTATTCTTCCTTTTATACTTTGTCTTTTTATAACTGTATACTCACTGCATATCCTTTCTTTACTATTACAATTCATGCAATATCCTACCTTTGTACAAGGAGTGTTTTTATTTAACCTTTTTGCATTAGCAGGTGCACTTACTGCTTCATTCCTTTTAATAGCATCCTCTAATGTGGCAACTATCTTGTTAACACCACATATAATAATTACTTTTTCTGGTCCATATAATAATGCTGCTACTCTGTTTCCATTCCCATCAACATTATATAGTTGTCCATCTTCCGTTATGGCATTACTACTAGAGAAATATGCATCTGCAAAAAAGGCCTCTTTATAAATCTTTACTACTTCCTCTTTTGTTAATCCTTCTTTATATCTATCTAGGAACTTATATCTATCACTTCTTAAATGATCTATTACTCCTGTTTCAAATAAAGACATAGAACCACCACAAGCTACCATTGAACCTTCTGAAACTATCTCTTTAATTTTATCTATCAACGCCTCTTCATCTTCAACCAAGTAACCATTCATATTATTTTTCTCTAAAGCTTCGATTGTTCTAATTATCTTTTGCTCATTAACCCACTTCAAATTCTCATCCATATAAAAACCTCCTAAATACATCTTTAATTAAATTTTATTATACAAAAAGGTAGATATGATAATCATATCTACCTAAATTTAATTTACTTTCCACAACACTTCTTATACTTTTTACCACTACCACATGGACAAAGGTCATTTCTACCTACCTTATTTTCATTTCTAACTGTTTTAGAATCTTTATATTCTTTTTCTATTTCATGTCTCTTCTCTACTGAGAATATTCCATCCCATTGTGGTAAGTTATATAAGTAGTCAGCCTTTGCATCTAACATATTAAAATATAACTTTTCTAAGTTTATATCAAATACTAATTCAGTATTTGAATCTACAGATTCAAGATCATATGGATTGTTTAAACTATCATTTATTCCATCAACAAATCCCATTATGAATTCTTCTGTTGTATTGTATTCTTTAGCAAGATTTGAAATCATAACTTTTTTTACGTTTTTGTGATCTGCTAATAAATCTCTATATACTTTTGTTTCTATAGCACTATATTCATCCCAAAAAGCCTTTTCGCCCTTAGTCTTAACATATTCTACTACCATATCAGTCCAATTACTGTATAAACTCATACTATTCTCCTCTTTTCTAAATATATTTTTTTATAATTCTATATAGCCACTTGGCTCTTTTCTACTTGCCATAGAAAGTATTACATCCTCACCTTGCTTTAACCCTCTATCTTGTATTACATTTAAAACTGTTTGATAAGCTAAATCAGGATGATTATTTGTATTACTTAAATGCCCTAATATAACCTTTTTTCCTAATCCATTTTTAGCTATATTAACTATAGCTTCTCCACAATCATCATTAGATAAATGACCAACTTCACTTAATATTCTTCTTTTTAATGAATATGGATATGGACCGAACTTTAGCATATTAACATCATGGTTGCTTTCTAGTAAAATAACCTCTGAGTCTTTTACATTACTATAAATTTCTTCTGTAAATACACCAAAATCCGTAGCAACACTTACTTGCTTTATCCCATTACTTACTGTGTAACCTACTGGTGATATAGCATCGTGTGGTATTATAAAAGACTTTATACTTAAGCTCCCTATATCAACACTTGTTCTTCTATCCATAACTTTTATGTTATGCTCTTTTACCTTACCTATTGAACTTTCCATAGCAGCCCAAGTCTTATCATTAGCATATATAGGGACATCGTATTTTCTTGATATTATTCCTACACCTTTAATATGGTCACTATGCTCATGAGTAATGAATATTCCATCTAACTTACTAGGATCTTGCCCAATAGACTTCATTGCTTCATCAATCTTTTTTCCCGGCATACCAGCATCAATTAATATTTTTGATTCTTTATCACCTATAAAAATACTATTTCCACTGCTACCACTATATAATGAGCAAAAAATCATTTACTTTTCCCCCATCTTAATCTTCACAACTAACTCTATGTATGTCAGCTCCTAAAGATCTGAATTTTTCCTCTATGTGAGGATATCCTCTATCTATATGTTCTATATTTGTAATCTCTGTTTCGCCTTCAGCCATAAGCCCAGCTACAACCATAGCTGCACCTGCTCTTAAGTCAGTTGCCACAACTACAGCACCTGTTAACTTTTCTACGCCATCAATTAAGGCTACTCTACCTTCAACTTTTATGTTAGCACCCATCTTTTTTAGTTCATCAGTATGTTTATGCCTATTTTCATATATAGATTCATTAATCATACTTCTTCCTGGTACTGTTGATAAAAGCGAAGACATAGGTTGTTGTATGTCTGTTGGAAACCCTGGATATGGAGTTGTTTTTATATTAACTCCCTTAAGTTCTCCATCTACTGTAACTCTAACACTATCGTCACCTTCTTCAACAACTACTCCCATTTCTATAAGTTTTGCTGTTATAGATTCTAAATGCTTAGGAATTACATTTTTTATTGTAATGTCCCCTCTTGTTGCTGCAGCAGAAATCATAAATGTCCCAGCTTCAATCTGATCAGGAATAACACTATAAGAACATCCTCTTAGTTCTTTAACACCTCTAATTCTAATAACATCAGTTCCTGCACCCTTTATGTCTGCCCCCATAGTGTTTAAGAAGTTCGCAACATCTACTACATGTGGTTCCTTTGCAACATTTTCTAATGTTGTTACCCCTTCAGCTAATGTAGCTGCAATCATAACATTAATTGTAGCTCCAACTGAAACAACATCAAAGAAAATATTAGTCCCAACTAGTCTATCTGCTTTAACATTTACAGCGCCATGTTCTATAACAACTTCTGCACCTAATGCTTCAAAGCCCTTTATATGTTGGTCTATTGGTCTAACGCCTATAGGACATCCCCCTGGCAATTCCACTCTAGCTTGCTTAAACCTTGCTAATAATGATCCAATAAAATAATAAGAAGCTCTCATTCTTCTAACATCTTCTGTGCAAGCATTAAAATTATTTACATCCGTACTATCAATTTCTAATGTATTACTATCTAACTTATTTACAGTGCATCCTAAACTTTTTAATATACGTTCTAAGCAATGTACATCTTCTATATCTGGTATATTATCAATCACACATTTCCCAGCACTTGCTATTATAGCAGCTGGTAATATTGCAACCGCTGCATTTTTTGCACCATTTATTTCAACTGATCCCCTAAGAGACTTACCTCCATTAATAACTAACTTTTCCATCAAATTCACCCTTATTCAAAGATTATATATATTAAAATTCCCAAAATTCATAATTATATCCAAAATTCTATTAAATACGCATTATAACTCTATTGTATAGAATTCTATCTTAACTATTATAACATAAAGTATAGTTATTTAAATATCTTTTTTATGGCAAATTCACCTTTTTAGTAACTACACTCATTTAATTTGTTAAATTTTTAGTATTTTTAGTAAATTAAATAAAATCAGCGCTTTTATGTTTTTTTATATTTGGTAATATGTTATAATTTATAACAAAGTTTGTATATAAAATTTTCCTGAATGTGAGGTTTGCTATGAAATATTATATTGTGGCACTATTCGATGACGAATCTTATAAGTTAATATCACCTATTCAAAAGAATCTTTCAAAAAAATATAGGGCTAATAGAAATTCCCCTCAACCATACATCGTTTTAGGGGCATTGGAAAATCCGACTATAGATAAGCTTAGTCCAATCTTAGAAAAGATTTTAAAACCTTATAAAAAATTTAAAGTTGAATTGTGCGATAGTGTTTGCGTAAGTGAGACTACTAAAACAGTAAATCTCAAGATTGAACATATTGGTTACATAAAAAAGATTTCAAGAGTTATCAATGATACTTTAAAATTACATGGATTTAATATCTTAAATAATGATGAAGATGAACTTGCTATTTCTTTAGCCAATGTAAATTATTTTAATAAAGATAAAAAAAATAATAGTGAAGTACTATATGATTCAAATAAAAATAATAAAACCTATCCTACACTAAAAGTTGATAGATTTGAAATATGGAAAATTTCTAATAATAGAAGGGAAACATTAATTAAAAGTTATCCTCTTAGAGATTTTTAAAATAATAAAAACTCCTATTTTTTCAAAGAATAAATAGGAGTTTTTATTATTTTTTTTAATATTTGAAAAATATTTGTTTTGTAGTCGTTTTCTGACCTTTTCTTTATTCTAAAGATTCTGTAAAATATATAAAGACGATTGCCTTGAAAATTAAGGGGGATATAAATATGCAAATTGAAGATTTGTTTAAAATACAAAAAGAAGCTAATAATAAAGTTCAAATAGATACTAACTTAAGTGGTTATAAACTACTTGCAAGAAAACATCTTGAACTTCAAATAAAGATGAGTGAATTAGCGAATGAAACAAAATGCTATAAATATTGGATTGATGATAACTTTACTGTAGATAAAAGCAATGTATTCGATAAGTATATCTCTTGCTTCAGGCAAGTCTTATCTTTAGGAATTGACAAAGGCTATGACAATATTGAATGTATTACTATACAACCTAGTGAATATTGTTTAAGCGATCAATTTTTAAATTTATATATAGACATAAATGACCTTTTAATATCTTCTTCTGAAGATCACTATGTTACTTTATTAGAAGACTTTTTAAGTCTTGCAATAAGTCTAGGTTTTTCTGAACAAGATATTATAGATGGTTTTAAGTTATAACTTTATCATATTTTAAGCTCTCTAATTTTTAGGGAGCTTTTATTATATTCTAAAACTCTCTGGGAATACTATTTTTGAGGTGATTAAAATGATAGCTATAATTACAGCAATAATTTCCGGTATTGCTATGAGTGTTCAAGGGGTATTTAATACACGATTAGGAGAAAAAATTGGAGTTTGGGAAACAAACGTTTTTGTTCAAGGAAGTGCCCTTATACTAACATTAATTATTACTTTTTTTATGGGTAAGGGAAGTTACAATCAAATTAAAGAGGCCAATAAATTATATTTATTAGGGGGTGCTCTTGGTGTTGTAATAACATATACAGTTATGAAAAGCATTAGTGGTTTAGGCCCTACATGTGGTATTGGTATAATACTTGTTGCTCAATTATTAGCAGCTGCACTAATTGAAGCATTTGGACTATTTGGAAGCGAAAAACTTAATTTTACATTAAAAGAATTTATAGGTATTGCAATCATGGTTGTAGGTATTATAGTATTTAAGTGGAAACATTAAACAAAGGAGTTCTATAATGAGGATACTTAGTAATATTAAATTTTTATCCATACTAACAGCAACCAATATAAAAGAATACTTTAATCAAAGAAATGATATTTCTAATGAAGCATTAAAAACTGATTCAGTACATTGGTATGGTCATGCTACTGCATTAATAAATTTATCAGATATCGTAATACTTACTGATCCAGTTTTAAATAATACTTTGGGATTCTTTAAAAGAATTGCTAACCGTCCTAGTAGCCTTGATGATCAAAAAATAGATTATATTCTACTATCTCACGGACATATGGATCACACTAACTTCTCTTCCTTAAGAAAGTTAGATAAAAATATTACTATTATAGTTCCTAAAGGGTATAGACGATTAATGAGACTATTAGGATTTAAAAATGTTGTAATGCTTCGAGATACAGAAATATATGAAGATGAAAATATAAAGATTACAGCTATAAAAGCTAATCATGATGGTCGTAGATTTTATATAGGAATAGATGATGAAAGTAATTCCTATCTTATAGAAAGAAATAAAAAGAAGGTATTTTTTGCTGGAGATACAGCTTTTACTAATGATTTTGACAACTTAGAATGTGATGTTGCTATTATGCCTGTAGGTTGTTATAAACCAGATAGATTTTCATATATGCATTGTACCCCAGAGGAAAGCTACAAAATGTTTAGTATGATGAAATGTAATGCTATGATTCCTATTCATTATAAGACCTTTAAGATATCATTAGAAGATTTCAATGAAACACATGATACACTTGTTAATTTCAAAGATGAAAGAGTTAAAATTCTAAATATAGGTCAAACATATAAATTTTAAGCAGTTTTTATAATAACTGCTTTTTTTAGTTATATTAACAAAATTGCCCTAATCTTTATACTATATAAGTGAAAGAATTTATAGGAGTATTTTATGTTTTCATTTAGAAGTAAGATAGACTCTAACCTAAAGTATTACATGGAAAATAAAGTTTATAGAAAATATAGAGTTCTAATCAAATGTAAAAACTTCACAAAAGAAATTGCAAAAAAAATCTCCTCATATAGAGGAGAACTTATATATATATTAGAATATTCAAATATAGTTTGCGCTAAATTAGATAGCAGGTCTATAGAACGTATTTCAGAATATCCTGAAGTTAAATATATAAGTTTTGATGAATACTTACATTTATGTGGAATAAGCGTCTCCACTGCCAATAAAGTTTATATTTCCGAAAAAGTTTCTCTATCCGGAAAGGGTATTGGTATTGGTATTGTTGATAGTGGAATATATCCTCATCCAGACTTACTTTCTCCATCTAATAGGATATCTAGCTTTACTGACCTAATCAATAACTTCCAATATCCATATGATGATAATGGTCACGGTACATGTACAGCTGGTATAATTGCAAGTAGTGGAATAACATCTAATAATATGTATAAGGGAATAGCACCACGTTCTGATATATATTGCTATAAAGCTTTTGATAAATGCGGAAAAGGTTTTTCATCTACAGTTCTCTATGCAATTGAGTCATTAATAAAAATACCTAAAGAAAAAAATATAAAAATTCTATGTTTACCCTTTGAATTACAAAATCACAATACATTTATAATCAATGCTTTTAAGGATACATTTGATAAAGCCATTGAAAATAATATTGCCCCGATTGTACCTAGTGGCAGTAATTTAAATGAAGATTATTCTATTATGGGAATTGCAACTTTAGACAATTGTTTAACTGTTGGTGGAGTTGATACTAATAACTCATTAAAGCCTTACTTATACTCATCTTCAGGTCCATTTAAAAATCTTTCCAAACCTAATCTAAGTGCTGCATGTGTTGATATAGTGTCTCTTAATTCAGATACATCCTATTTATCTGAAAAAGATGGATTTAAAATATATCCTAAAAAATTAGATGTATCATATAAATCATTTTCTGGCACATCTATATCAACAGCCTATATCTCTGGAATATGTGCACTGTTATACGAAAAGAATCCAAACTTATCCTTTAAAGATTTATGTTCACTATTAAAGCTATCCTGCGAATTAGGAGAACTACCTAAAAAGCAGGTAGGAGAAGGAACTATAAATCTTTATAAGTTATTAGATTAATTAACTAAATACTTTTTAGGGTCTACAGGACTACCATTTACTCTAACCTCAAAGTGTAAATGTGGTCCTGTACTTCTTCCTGTACTTCCAACCCTACCTATTAACTGACCTTTTTTAATTTCATCTCCAACCTTTACTTCAAACTTGCTTAAATGTCCATATATAGTTTCTATCCCATCTTCATGCTGTAGCAATATTTTATTTCCATAGCTACCATCATACCTACATTCCTTAACCTTTCCATCAAGAGCTGAATAAACTGGATCTCCCATTTCTCCTGCTATATCCATACCACTATGTGTACTGCCCCATCTTGGTCCAAAGTTTGATGTTACATATCCACCTCTAGTTGGCATTCTTAAAAATGCTACATCTTCTTTTATTGGACTCTTAGTCCCCCTATATACAACCTTATCTATACTCTCTTTTATTATATCCTGCTCTATTATTTCTTCATTTACTTTTAATCCATTTCTGTATACTACGTTAGCTATAACACTCTTGCTTCCTTCCTCCCCCTCCTCTACATAGCCTTCACCTAAATACATATCATCTCTATTTACTACTTTTGTTGATATATCTATGCTATCAACTCTTTCTTCTCTACATAATATATCTACAGATACTAGATTATTAAACTTATCACTTTTTATAATATTTCTAGCTATCTCTTCTATAGGTTTCACATTTCTAATTCTTTCATTTTCCTTTTCATATCTTAAATTAGCTTTTACATCAACAGATATAATTTTTTCTCTATCTATTTTACTTTCATCTATAAATATTTCTCCTATCCTTTTTAAAACCTCCTTACCTTCTTGTTCATTTAAAACTAATCCATAATATTGATTTCCTAAATAAATTTTGGTTAGAACAGCTTCTGAATTTATTGAAGATATTATAGAATCTCTTAACTCTTTATCAGTTCCTTTTACTTCGTCATATTTTACTTTCTTATATGTAATATCGTTATTATTTTCTTTATCTATAAGAATATCTTTTATATTACTCTTAATTTCATTACATTGCATTGATAACTCTTCTATTTCTCCATAACACTCTACTTCTTGATTATTAATATATAATTTATATATATAATCACTGTTCAAACCTAATAAGTTAATAATGATTAATATTATACTGCTTATTAAACAACATAATATAAATTTAGTTTGTAATCTTATATCCATACATCATCCCTTCATTTCCAAAAACACATCAATTACTTTTCCCATAATATATTAATTTATACATTATATATCTATTTAGATAAGTTGTTATCCCTCTTCTCCTTTGTTATAATTATTAAATATGATGTTTATAAAATACTAATTTTGAAAGGAGGAATGTTAGAATGAGTACTTTTATATTGAAAAATAACACATGTACCTTTACACCTATTAGCAATGTTTTTATTGAAAAATATATGCCATTTGCTAGAGGAGAATTTGTTAAGGTTTATTTACTTCTATTAAAGTATAACTTTTCTAATGAGCCTGGAGTAAATAGTTCAATACTAGCATCTTCCTTAAACCTGTTAGAATCTGATGTAATGAACGCATTAAATTATTGGAATGACCAAGGTGTAATAAAATTTGTTCCTGTAGATAAAATGAATAACTTTAGTATAGAATTTGTACCACTAGATAATGACTTAAGTAGTACTTCACCAGATGTTAATCTATTAGATGCACTAAATAACACAGAAACTAACGATATGTTAAGAGATATAGAAAGAATACTTTGTAGACCACTTTCAACAAAGGAGATGGAAATATATTTAGGATGGCAAAAAGATTTTTCTTTTACCTCAGAACTTATCCTAATACTTATTGAATATTGTGCATCAAAAGGTAAAGTTGATTACAGGTATATAGAAAAAGTTGCTCTAGCTTGGAATGATATGGGTATAAAAACTATTGAAAAAGCCCAAAGTCATATAAAGCAGACAGAAGATAAATGGGTTAAGATAAGACAAATACTAAATTACCTAGGCATTAACAATTCAGAAATTATGAAGCCTCAAGAAGAGCTTTTGAATAAATGGATTAATGTATATAAATTTGACATTCAATTAATAAAGAAAGCTTGTGACATTTGTTTTCAAAGACTTAATAGAGCTGACTTTAAATATATTGATGGCATACTTAGCAAATGGTTTAATGACAATATAAAAACCCTAGATGATGTTGCAATTAAGGATAAACAACATAAAAATAATTATAAAAACTCATCTACTAATTATCCAAAAAACGTAAAAGCCTCAGGTTTTAATAACTTTGAACCAAGATCATATGATTATGACTCTTTAGAAAAGAAATTGTTAGGATGGGATGTTGATGATTAACGGATATCAAGCAAAAATTATGGACGTTTATGAAAAGATACGTGATGAAGAATCTAAAAACTTAGAACTTAGAAGAAACGAAATTCGTAATTTGTATCCAGAAATAATGGATATAGATAACTTAATTCAAAAACGTTCGCTTCAATTATCTATGGCTATACTTAAGTCTAAGGATGCAGATGAAACTATGAAAAAGTTCAGAAATGAAATTACAGATTTAAGAGTAAAAAAATGTGAAATGTTAGTATCTAAAGGATATGACCCTGACTATTTAACCTTAAAATATAGGTGTAATAAATGTCAAGATACAGGCTTTATAGGCATTAATAAGTGTTCATGCTATAAACCAAAACTAATAAAATTATATTATCAAAATTCTTTACTTGAAGATACTCTAAGAGAAAAGAACTTTGATAATTTTGATCTTAATTTATTTTCAATGCATAAGGTAAGTGATGATAAATTTTCTCCTAGAAAAAATATCGATAATATTGTATCTTATATTACTTCTGAGTATTTGCCAAATTTCAACAACTCAAATACTAACCTACTTTTTTATGGCAATCCTGGAAGTGGAAAGTCTTATTTATCTTATTGTATAGCTAAAGAGCTATTAGACCTAGGCTTTTTAGTGGTATACAAAACTTCAGAAGAACTTATAAGAGACTTAAGAGATATAAAGTTTAATAATAATACTAAATTAGAGGAATTATTAATTGAATGTGATTTACTTATTATTGATGATCTTGGTGCTGAATCTAAGAGTGATTTTTCAATAACAGAACTTTTTAATCTTATTAACAGAAAACTACTAAGAAATAAAAAGATGCTTATTTCAACCAACCTTTCACTTCCTAATATAACAAATATATATAGTGAAAGAATTTACTCTAGACTATTAGGTGATTTTAAACTTTTCAAATTTTATTCAGATGATATCAGGATAAAGTTAAATTTAAAAAATAAAAGGTAATGTAGATTTTCTACATTACCTTTTTTATAAACCTTTTTTCTATGAAAACAAAAAAACATCAACTAATGTTGATGTTTTAATTTGGCGACTCAGAAGGGGCTCGAACCCTCGACCTCTGGCGTGACAGGCCAGCACTCTAACCAACTGAGCTACTGAGCCAAATTATCTGGTGGGCACAACAGGGATCGAACCTGTGACCCCCTGCTTGTAAGGCAGGTGCTCTCCCAGCTGAGCTATGCGCCCAAATAAAAATGGTGACTCCTAGGGGAATCGAACCCCTGTTACCACCGTGAAAGGGTGGTGTCTTAACCGCTTGACCAAGGAGCCAAAT
>NZ_JADPAA010000021.1:0-44385 GCF_015669365.1 Clostridium sp. 1001283B150210_160208_E6
GAGAATTCAAATTCATGAATTCTCTTCTTTCTTTTTATCCGATTGTATCAAATTTATTTTGATACAGCCCCTTTTTATTAAATTCCTAGTGGAATTCCAAATGTAAAGAATACTATTAATAAGATTGTCCAAGAAATTAAGAATGCCACTGAATATGGGAACATTAACTTAATCATATCTCCTAAAGTATATTCAGGCTTATACTTCTTCATGAATACAAGGATAATACCTGCATATGACATAAGTGGTGATATTACATTAGTTGATGAATCTGCAATTCTATATGCAGCTGATACCATATCAGGAGTTAGCGCTCCATTAACTTGGTATAACATTGGTATAAATATTGGTCCAAGTAACATCCATTTTGAAGTTAATCCACCAACGAATAAGTTGATTATAGCAGTAACTATAATGAATCCTATTAATAATAAGATTGGTGAATCAGATAATCCTAATGATTGTAATCCTGTTGCACCTAAGTAAGTTATATATGTACCTAAGTTTGAGTAGCTTAATAACGCTAAGAAGTTGTAACAGAAGAATGTTAATACTAATATAGATCCCATTCCACTCATTTGCTTTGACATAGCTTGAACTACATCCATAGCATTATTGAACTTCTTTAATTTCTTTCCATATAATAAACCTGGAACAAAGAATACAAATGTAATAATAAGAATTATGTTATCCATAAATGGCTTAACTGTTGCACCCTTATCATCTACATATGTAGCAAGTGGTCCAAAGTAAAGTACTGCTGCAATAGCTAAGGCAATTAATAATCCTAATCCTGCCCATTTTAAAGCTTTATTTTCTTCTTCTTTAACTGTAAAGTCAGCCATATTCATATCTTCAGGAACAATGTATGTTTCTTTTTCTAATCTTGGCTTAATGAACTTAGCAGTAACAAAGTAACCAACAACTGATAATAACACTGTTGAAGCAACTATAAATATGTAGTGCATTGTTGCAGGAGTAATAGCTTGTCCTGCTGCTGTAACAAAAGGTATTCCTTGACTTTCAGCAAACACCTTTGCGTTGTTACCAACGATAACATCTATAGGTGTACCTGGTATTAAGTTAGCACTAAATCCAGCTGATACCCCAGCAAAAGCTGCTGCCATACCTATAAGTGGATTTTTCTTTAATCCAACATATAACATACCAGCTAATGGTATTAATATTATATATCCTGCATCAGTAGCTATACTACTCATAATTCCTAAGAATACTAAAACTACTGGTAAAAACTTATCTGAAACTTTTAATCCTACTTTTTTAATTAAAACTGATAGTAGACCAGATTCTTCAGCTAGTCCAACTCCAAGCATAACGATTAATATTGTTCCAAGAACTCCTCCACCGTATGCTAACCAGTTATTTAATAATGCATTTCCAAAAATCCATCTAAAGTTTTCAGCTGCAAACATGTTCTTAATTTCATAAGATATTGTTCCCCCATCAGCTGCTAATGTTTCGAACTCCATTCCACCCATGAATATACTTGCTATCATAACGATTGCATATAATATCATAAATATAATTACTGGATCCGGTATTTTTTTACCTACTTTTTCTATAAAAGACATTTTTGTTTTATCTTTTTTGCTCATTGGTAGTCCCCCTTTTTCGTCATTTTTTTATTTTTTCGATTTAATACGTTAAATTAATTATAAGCATTTTTATAATAATTATCAACAAATATTAAAATTATTATCATTCTATCAGATATTTAAGTTATTTTTATTCATTTTATTACTTTTTATAATTTTATTCAACATTTAATTTATAAACTGTAAATTTGTTCCGTGTATATCCGTAGATAATTATTTTGATTGTTCCGTCGCAAGCTCCAAGTCACATCAAAATAACTATCTACTCCACTCCTACTTATTGATTGATAATTATTTTGATTGTTCCGTCTCAAGCTCCAAGTCACATTAAAACAAATATCCACTCCACTCCCACTTATTGAATGATAGTTATTAGGTTACAGCTTTCCTAAAGAATAAAAAAAGAAGCTACTTTTAATAGCTCCTTTAAATACTAATTATGTTTTTCTAATAAATTTTCAAATTCTTCTCTATCTATTGGTTTACTTATAAAGTATCCTTGAATTTTGTCACAGTTTAAACTCTTAAGCAGTTCTAACTGATCCTGCATCTCTACCCCCTCTGCTATTACATCTAACTCAAGGGTATGGGCAAGCTTTATTAATGTTTCAATTATAGCTACTGTTTTTCTATCATTTTCAATTTTTGATAATAAACTTCTATCTATTTTTATAGTATCAATCGGAAGAATTTTTATATAGCTAAAGGATGAATATCCCACTCCAAAATCGTCTAAAGCAATCAATACTCCTAAAGCCTTAATTTCCTTTAATAACTCTACAATTCGTTTTGCATCATCTAAAACTTCATCTTCTGTAATTTCAAGCTTTAAGCCATCTGGTTCTAGCCCTACTTCCTCTAATACATTTTTTAATTTATCAATAAATTTATGTTGTTTTAAGAATCTATAAGATGCATTTACTGATACCTGAAAATCCTTAAATCCTTCTTTTCTTTTTTCTTTGCAGAAAATACAAGCTTCCCTTAACACATAATTGTCTATTTCGTAAATATCTCCTGTTCTTTTGGCAATATGAATAAATTTATCAGGATATATTACTCTTCCATCCCTTACCCATCTTACTAAAGCTTCTGCTCCAATTATTTTTTTCTTATTTACGCTATAAATAGGTTGAAAGTTAACTACAAATTCTTTATTATCTATAGCCTTTTTTAACAACCCTTCTATTAATATGTCCTCTAACATCTCTTCATTAAATACTTCTATATTATTTCCACCTGAATTTTTGCTCTTATACATAGCAATATCTGCATATCTAATTAATGTTTCTATATCGGTTGTATGATTAGGGAAGGAACTTGCCCCAATACTTGCTTTTAACTCATAATTGAAGTTTTTATACTCAAAAGTCTTATTAAGTTTTCTTAAAATCTTATTACCTAAGTTCTCTGCATCTGTTTTAGAAAGTTCTCCTTTTTTAACTAACAGGAATTCATCTCCCCCTAGTCTTCCCACTTCAATATCTTGTCCTAAATTTTGCAAGGTAAATGCAGCTTGGCATAACACTTCATCTCCACTATTATGTCCTAAGGAATCATTTAAAGACTTAAAGTTATCTAAATCTATAAAGAATATGCTAAACACTTCCCCATCTTCCTTAAGTTGTGCCATATAATTGTATAAGCTATATCTATTTTGAAGACCAGTTAATACATCATAGTTTCCTAAATATCTCATTTCATCTTCATTTCTTCTATTTTCAGTTATATCTGTAAGCAACATAGCAAAATGATGATTTTCAATTGGATATACAGCTATTGATGCCCAGTTGTTATTTCCTAGCGCTATACAATTTTTGCTTAATGTCTCTCCATCTCTTTTACCTGATGATAATATATCTCTTATGAATTCTTCATCATTAATTTTATCAAAGAAAATTTCTTTAAATGTCATTCTATATAGATTCTTTTTAGGAATATTTAAAATTCTTGACATGGATGCATTCACATCAAGGAGATTTGCATCAACAACATTTCCTTCTTCATCCATAATCTCTCCAAAATAAGCATATCCATTATCTAAACCTTCTAAAAGCTTAATACTTTTTTCTTCATTCTCCATAAATAAATTATTTGACGTCTCTAAAGCATCAAACATTTCATTTATATCACTAGTTAATTTGCTAATTTCATCGCTACTATTATCTAATTCAAGCCTCTCTTTCAAATCTTTATGTTCTTTTATCCTGTTTATTCCCTCACTTATTCTCTCCACTCTTTTTACAACTATATTTTTCATTAAAACTATTAAAATCAAGTTAATAATAATATTAATAGATATGAAAATAACAGATATAATAAACATATTAAGTTTGTGACTCTCTTTTACTACTAATGGCTCTGAAACTTTAATATAATAATTTTCTCCATCTACGCACTCTATTTTATAGTAAGCATTTACATCGGTTTCATTTGTTACTAACTTAATGTTTTCTCCACTATTTAGTTTAGAATCCTCCACCTCACCAGTAGCATCTATTTCTTTTAATAATGCAACATTTTTATTCATATCTTTAGAAACATTTTCTATAAATCCATCATCAAAACTATCTATAATTACCACATAATCAGATGAATTGTACTTTTTATTGTATGAAAAAATATATAACCCTTCTTTTCCTGTTATATATCCCTTTTTAACATCCTTTTTTTCTTTTATTATTGTTTTTATCTTATTTAGTAAAATTGAGTATTCACTTTTACTTCTATCACTTAAATCCTTAGATTCAAACTTCTCTTTTTCATTAAAATTTGAGTCTAACACAACTTTAAAATCAATATTGTCATTTCTAAATTTATTTATAATCCCTAATGCCTCTAAAGCATTAGTTTCATTTAATTTCTCATTATATGTATCAGCTGACGATAACAAGCTCGTATAGTCATTTCCTTTTCCTATTACTTTTGATACTTCTCCATTTACCCTATTTATACATCCAGATGCTATTCCGCTTATTCTAGTCACTTCACCACTATATAAATACTTTGATACAAAGCCCATAGATATCATATATAAAGTTACTGTAACCAAAGATATAGTCATAAATAATATGACAATTTTTTTGATAACTTCATATCCTACTCTCCCCTATACGTTTTATAATTAATTTTTAACATTTGTGCCCTATGTACAATTATATCTTATTGTAAAAAAAAGATAAATATATATCATTTAGTAATATGAAGTATATTTCTCTGTAACTTAAAAAAAAGGGAGATATTACTGTCTCCTCTTTTTAGCTATTATTCTACTGGCATAGTAGTTATATTAGTAAATCCATTTACTATTATATATTTACTTTCACCTACATTTATATATTTTATTTCTACTTTATCTCCAACCTTAGTTAAAGCTATTTCTCTTGAAGTTTCTGTTGAGACTGAATAAATTTTATCACTATCTTTTAGCTTAATGTCATAGATGCTAGATCCATCCTTAACAACAAGTCCAATTCTCTCAACTTCGCCTTGAATAACCTCTTCTTTGTTAGAACCTTCAAGTGAAATATTTGTATTAGTTAATCCTTCTAAATATTTATTTAATGTAGATTGAAGGTTATCTCCAACCCCTACTGTATTGTAATTCTTAACATTAACCATTGCATACTGTTTAACTAAACCATTAGAATCTTTTAATGTTGTAAAGTAAGTTGGTTCCCCTTGAATATTAATTAAATATGGGAATGTAGCTTTATATCCATATTGTTGAACCTTACCTTCTGCAGATCTAATAGCAGCTTCTTCAGTGGCTCCAGCTGTCTTATACATTGTAGTTTTACCAGTTCTTGTATTTGTTAATGTAAATCCAACTAATCCCTCATCATTACCTACAGATGTTATTCCTGTATAATAGAAACACTCATCTTTATTGAATATTAAGTTCATTCCTGTAGTTGTTTTTAACTTATCCTTATCATTAAAGTTAAATACACCATGAACCAATTCTCCCCACTTATTAATGTAGTTATTAATAAATCTTGAAGGTTGAATTCTATCTATCCAATTAGGCATGTTATCTATATCATATACTTCAGATTCTCCTGTTTGAGCATCAATAACTAATGCTCCAATAGCCTTTGCCTCTGTAATTCCAATAGCATTGTCATATCTAGTAACAACCCAATATGGTCTTCCATTATCATCTAATTCAAAAGTAAAGTCTGTATGAGCTGACTTCATATCTCTTAAAAAGGCTGCTCTATGAAGGTCACTTAAAAGATATGATGATTCTAAATATTTAATTTTTAAAGGCTTTCCATCTAATTCTGTAACCAATTGAACATCATTTTGATTTGTTGCACTTACTTTTATATAACCACTTGTACCTTTCCTATTTGTAATCCACTTAATTAATGAGGAATGTTCAAGTGGAGCTACATAGTAAAGTTGTCCATCAATACTTTGTAAATGTAATTCTCCAATTGTCACCTGACTTCCAAGAGAAGGAATTTCTCCAAGCTTCTTATCTGCAAGCTTTGCAGCAAGTTCTGTATCTATTGTTGGTAACTGTTTTAAATCAATATGTTCAATTTCATTTGAAAATTCAATTTCATCAACAGTTCCTACTAAATCTCTATGGGCTTTATAATTTAGTATAGGACTACATAAAAATAAAACTACTGCATACAATATTGCCACAACTATACCAACTATAGGTAGCTTTTTCATAGAATGAGTTATCCCATATAATACTGATACCACCACAAAAGGGGCAACTATATAGAATATACTTAAAGATACATCAAGTATTAAATCAGATGCAAAAAACTTTGTTATAGCAATTGCAATATAAGCTAATGCTAGCCACTTTAAAAATCCTCCAAATGATCCCCTCTTTTTAGGACCTCCGCCATTATTAAACCCTTTAAATTTTTTCCCAAAATGAGAAAAAATTTGTCCAAAAATATCTCCGTTAAAATCTCCAAAATTACCTTGTTCCATCATTTCCTCCATAATTTACACTGTTACTATCTTTTGTTGTGATAATTATAACATAATAAGTTATGAAATACCATATATTTTATAATTTTTTTGCATTTTCATAAATTAAATTTCTATCTTCGTCATTTATAACCCTACTAATTATCTCTGCAACCAATATAATTCCTATCATCTCTACCACAAGTCTTACAATAGTAAACTTAGCTCCTAGTGAAGATACCTCTATAAGTAACATGGGTACCTTACAAGCAGCCCAAGTTCCAGTAAAGATCATTACATTTTTTATTGAGGCACCCTTTCTAAGCAACATTGCTCCTATAGGAAAGGCTGCATATAATGGTCCTGCTGCAAATGCTCCCATAATAAATGCCAATAAAATCCCTATAAAATTAGAACTTTCACCCATATACTTTATCATTTTTTCTTTAGGAACCCATACATCCATAAGACCTAATAAAACAAATACTGGAGGTACAAGCTTTACTAGCTCCCATATATTTTCTATAGTTCCCTCTATGGCTACTCTTCCAATCTCTCTATTTACTAAGTACATTATTATTAAAATAATTAAACATATTATTGAACTTCTATATCTTTTTAATATCTTCATAATATCACCCCTAATGCTACTGCAACCATAAATGAAACCACTATTCCTAATACATTTCTTAATATAGTAGTTTTCAGTCCCCAATATTTCTTCTCAAGAGGAATTGTCAAAAATCCCACTAACATTAATGCAGATATAAAGGCTCCAACCTGTGACACCCCAGCTCCCCTAGCTATTAAGGTGGCCCCTAAAGGAAAGGCTATAAAACCTGCCATCATAGTTATTGATCCGATAAGTATGGCTATTATTATTCCTAAAACTCCAGAACCTGGACCAATAACCTTAGCTATCACTTTTTCATCTATTACACTTAAAGAAATCCCCACCACTGCCATTACACAAAGAACTGTTGGTAGTATAGCTTCAAAAGAAGTCCATCCCTTCTTTAACGCTTCTTTTGTTTTATCCTTATCTTTATAAAAAGAAACTATTGTTAAAAGGATAGCTAGAATATAAAGTATTTTTTGCACCATTTTTTTCACCTCTAATAACTTTTATAGAATTATATTATGCTATAAAATTCATATGGTATAATTTTACTTGAGTAATTTTTTAGGGGGCTTTTAAATGATTGAAACAATACATACTGAAAAGGAAGAAAACAAACTATCTAGAGACGATGTAATATATGGAGTAAAAATGGCTATCCCTATATGTATTGGATACATACCTCTTGGAATAGCATCAGGGATTTTATCTCAAAAAGCAGGATTATCTCCAATTGAAATTGGGCTTCTTTCTTTATGCGTATTTGCAGGAAGTGGACAATTTATAACATCATCTATGCTTATAGCTCAGTCTTCAATGTTTTCTATAATATTTACAACTTTTATAGTTAATTTAAGACATATTTTAATGAGTTCAACTCTTTCACAGTACTTTAGTAAATGTAATAAAAAGTTTTTATTGTTTTTTTCTCATGAAATAACAGATGAAACTTTTGCTATTAATTTAATGAAGTTCAAAGAAGGTGTGTGGAATCCACGTAGGGCTATTATACTTAATTTAGTTTCTCATTCTACATGGATATTATCTAACATTTTAGGTGGGGTTACAGGTTCAATATTTAACTTTAATGACACTATAATTAATTTTGTTCTAACTTCTATGTTTATATGTCTTTTGTGTCTTCAACTTAAAGGAGGAATATACATTTTATGTGCTGTTATTTCTGGATTTACAGCTATTAATCTTTCTTTAATTATGGACAACAATTTATATGTAATTATAGCTACCTTGCTATCAGCAACCCTTTGTTTCTTTATAGAAAAATTCATTAAACTTAGAAAGGGTGTTGAAAATGGAAATTAATACAGTTAATGTACTTTTACTTATACTAGGAATATCTGTCTTTACCTATATTCCTCGTAGTTTACCTATGGTATATCTATCAGGAAAAGAGCTTCCAAAGTGGCTTACTGAATGGATGAAGTTTATCCCTGCAGGAATTTTTGCTGCATTAATATGCCCTGGAATTTTCACTGATAATGGTAGGCTAAACTTAAGTTTTTCTAACATAGAACTTATGGCATCTATTATTGTTTTATTAATATCACTTAAGAAAAAGTCTTTAGGACTTTCAATTGTAGTAGGAGTAGTTACAATCACTATTCTAATGACAATAATATAAAAGGAGCTCAAAAGAGCTCCTTTTTAATTAAAATCTTCTATTCTTATCATATTATTAATTTCTTTTACAGATTCCATATCTTTCACTTCATTAATTGCGCCCTGTAACTGTTCTTCCTTAGTATAATGAGTTACTAAAACTAATCCTACTTCTTCTTCATTTTTAATTCTTCCTCTTTGAATTACAGAACGTAAACTTACTCCATGTCTACCAAATATAGCTGTAATTTCACCAAGTACACCCGGTCTGTCTGTTACTGTTGTTCTAATGTAATACCTACTAGTTATATCATTAATTTCCCCAATTTCTTTATGCCACAAATTATTCTTTTCTACTGGAAGTCTATTTTCAGTATCTACATCACTTCTTAAAATTGATACTATATCTGCTACCACAGCACTTCCTGTAGGTAAGTCACCAGCACCTCTTCCATAGAACATTAAATCATCTACTGCATTCCCTTTAATAAACACTGCATTAAAGGAATCATGTACATTTGCTAAAGGATGAGTATCTGGTATCATTGTTGGATGTACCCTTAATTGAAGCTTTCCATCAATTTCTTTTGCTATAGCTAATAGCTTAATTACTAAACCAAAATCTTTAGCATATCTAATATCCTTTGAAGTTATTTTAGTGATTCCTTCCCTGTAAACATCATCTATCTTAACTTTAGTTCCAAAAGCTAAAGAAGATAAAATTGCAAGCTTATATTGAGCATCAAAGCCCTCAATATCAGATGTAGGATCTGCTTCTGCATACCCCTTTTCTTGTGCTTCTTTTAATACATCATCAAAGTCACTACCTTCAAGCTCCATCTTACTTAGAATGAAGTTTGTTGTACCATTAATTATTCCATATAGATTTTCAATTTTATTTGCTGTTAAGCTTTCATTAATAGCTTGAATTATAGGTATACCACCTGCTACACTTGCTTCATAGTTAAGCATAACCTCTTCTTCATCTGCTTTTTTAAATAACTCATCACCATATGTAGCTAAAAGCATTTTATTAGCTGTTACTATATGCTTCTTTTTACCTAATGACTTTAGAATAAACTCTTTAGCTGGCTCTATGCCACCCATTACTTCAACTATTATTTTAATAGAATCATCATTTAAAATTTCATCAAAGTCAGTTGTTATTAACTCTTCTGGGACCTTAACTGCTCTAGCTTTACTAGGATCTCTTACAAGGATTTTTGCAACTTCAACTTGGCACCCTGAACGCTTCATGATTTCTTCACCATTCATTTGTAGAATATTCCACACTCCACGTCCAACATTACCTAAACCAAGCAATGCTATTTTTACTTTTTTCAATTGATCTTCCCCCTTTTTAGTATATTTTTAATCCCCAATTTTACATGTTTAAATCCATTATATTATTATTCTGGTAAAAATTCCATACTTTATGTTGTTTTGTTAGGGGTTATTATATCATATAGGATAAATGCTCCTAAGAAATAGAACATTCCTACAAATCCTACTGGAGTTATAATTAAGAATAATGCAATTATTATTACTAATGGATTTAACCCTAGGAAGGTAGACATTAATTGTTGCTGTAAGAACTGTCTTATTACAACACATCCAATATACCCCAAAATAATAATTAGTGTCCCCTTATAGTTTTGCCCTAACAAAGCTGTTATTCCAACAATTCCATAAACTAAACCTGCACCAAATATAGGAAGTGCATCCAACACCCCTGTAATAATTGCTATTACTACTGCATACTTTACTCCTGCAAATTTGTATATTACAGATGTGTAAATTATTACTGCTATCATAATAAGTGCAAATGCCTTCAGATAACCACCAAATATTTCGTTTTTCTTTTTTCTTAACCTTCTAATTAGCTCAATTCCCTTTTCAGAAAAGGCCCCTTTTAACTTTACTTGTATTACATCTATATCTTTAGTAAAGAAGAAAGTTGCTATAATTGTTATTATTACCATTATAAATGCAGTTGGAATTGATACTAGTATATTTAATAAGTTTTGAACAAATGTAGCTGCAAGTGATGTTCCAATGGATATTAGTTTAGGTATCAACTCATTTACCTTTTCTAAAATCCCTGAATCTATGTCATTAACATTCTTTAGAAGGTTATTTATTTCTAAAGAAGTTGTATTCATGATATTATTTAATGTATTTTTATCTGTTATGTATGTATAAAAGTTATTTAATTGCTCAGCTATTTTAAACCCGATTATAAATAGTAAAAAAGCTGTTACTGCAACAATGGTTATTGTTAAAACCATAGAAACAAATCCATCAGTAAGCTTAAACCTTTTTAATCTTTTATTTATGCATAGGATTCTATTTTTTATTGGTCTTAAACTCATTGCAATAAGAAGTGCTATTACAAAAGGAATTGCATATTTTAATCCCATTGCAAGTAATATAAAAAGCACAGTATATATTAGTAGAAACTTAGCTATTCTTTTGCAACTATTTATTAACTCTGGTGAAAAGTACTGAGTAATGCTATCCAAAAAGTTCTTCATTCTACTTTCCTTTCTTATGTTTTTCTATATTTTATAAAGCATTATAGTTTAATTTTTCTAAATTTACAATAGCGTTATATAAAGTTGGAATTTTTATAGATATTTTAAATAAATTTAATAAGGTAGATGAGAAATTTTTAGGAGTTGTATTATGTTTGATAGCCAATCAATGATTTCATTATTATTATCATTACTAGCAGGATTGTCTACAGTTATAGGTGCATTTATAGTTTTCTTTTCAAAGTCTTCAAACAAGAAGCTAATCACCTTTGCTCTTGCTTTCTCTGCTGGCGTTATGATTACAATATCTTTTACAGATTTATATCCTTCTGCTCAGGAAACCTTAGTTAAGCAGGAAGGGCACTTAATAGGAGTACTGTTATCCTTATTATTTATGATTATAGGAGTGCTTATAGCCTTCCTAATAGACCACTTTATTCCTGAAGGAGATAAAAAAGGCGGTGACCTTTATAGAGTAGGCTTTGTCTCTATGATTGCAATTATGCTACATAATTTCCCTGAAGGTATTGCAACCTTTGTATCAGGTTATCAAAGCACTACTTTGGGTATTTACATTGCAATGGCAATAGCCCTTCATAATATTCCAGAGGGAATCTCTATAGCTATGCCAATATACTATTCTACAAACAGTAAAAGTAAAGCCTTTAAGTACACTTTTATATCAGGAATTGCTGAACCTGTAGGCGCTTTTTTAGCCTTCTTATTCTTAAAACCATTTATTAATGAAATAATTTTAGCTGTTATTTTTGCGCTAGTTGCTGGAATTATGCTTTATATAGCATTCCAAGAACTTATTCCAGAGGCTAGAGTCTATGGCTATAATAAACTATATATTTTTTCATTAATTTTAGGAATTTGTATTATACCAATAAGTCATATCTTCCTTACATGATGATACTTTAGGCTGTATAAAATATCCTCTAAATATTTTTAAGTTAATTGTTGTTACTTTTATACGGCCTTTAGATTTTTTATTTGATTTTCTTTTATATAAGAGTCATAGATATTCAATGAATATATAAGATCCAGAGATGATATTTCAAAAGTTATTACAAAAATATTTACTAAATATAAATAATGTACTAAATATTTTGTTGCCACTCCTCTAAAACCTTTCAAAAAGTCTCTGAAGGTTTTATTATAGTTTTTCAACACTTCTGATAGCTCTATATTTATCCTATTTTTATCACTTCCATTATGATTCCTAGCTATTGCACCTAAGTATCTATCTAGATAAGCATTTATATAGGCATCCTTATCAATTTTCTCATAAAATAATTTATTGAAATTATCAATATTCCATATACCAATAGATATTGGCCTGGATATTATATTTTCTCCTGAATCCATTGCTATAACATTCCAAACATTCTTTCTTTCCTTATTCCTTATTTGCCTCTCACCTTTAAAATTCTCTTTAATTAATATCTTAGATATGTGTATATTATTTTCTAATTTTTCAGCTTCTTTAACTTTTGATAATGAAAATAATATTTTATGTCTCCAATAAAATGCTGTTGGCAAACTTATCCCAAGCTCTTTAGAACATTCATTTAACGTTTTTCTTTGTAGCATAAGCTCAATATATTTCACCCAAGTTTCTGAATTTTTCTTAGAATAGTAAAACGATGTGTTTGTTTTATTAGAAAAAGTTTTTCCACATTCTTTACATCTATATCTCTGCACATTTTTATAGGAGCCAAACTTTATTATATTTTTACACTTACAATGTGGACATTCTGTAATCTTTATATTTTTATATAAATCTATATCAAAAAGTTTATTTAAGTGGACCTCTAAATTTTTCAAGTTTAAATCGTATTTTATCATTCTATATCACCCACTCTAATTCTTAACACCTTTTACACTTTATAAACTTAACAACATTTATCTTTAAAAGAAGTCCATGGTTATATTTTATGTATTAACTCCAAATACTTTAGAATAAATAAAACCTCTCAGGGAAAAATAATTACGTATCAATCAACATAAGGAGGATTTTTTAAATGACTCAAAAAGAATTACTTTATTTAGAGGATTTACTGGGTGCCGAAGACCAAGCTAATAAAATATGTTCTGATTTTGCCCAAAAAGCTCAAGATCAACAATTTAAAGATCACTTTACTGCATTAGCTGCATATCACAAACAAAATGTAGCAAAATTATATGCAATGCTAAAATAGGAGGTGTAATTAATGAATGTATTAACTGATAAAGAACTTATCACTGAAGTTCTTACAACAGAAAAAAACTTGGCTAATCTATACAATACAGCTGTAGAAGAATCCTCTACAGAGCCATTACACACAGATTTAAATGGCCAATTAAATCAAGCATTAACAAAGCAAAATGAAACTTTTAAATTAATGCAACAAAAAGGATTATATCAATTAGAACAAGTTCAACAACCTGCAATTGATAAGGTTAAGAATAAATTTGCTCAAGCTGCAGGACAATAATAGTATTAACCTTTAAATTATTACTTTTGCCAAAAAAGAGGTATGCATCATCCTCTCGCATACCTCTTTTTTCTTATATTCTAACTAATATTTCATTAATCTCTTCACTAACTTTAAGTCTTTCATCATAAATCCATTGAACATCAAACTCTAAGTTAAATCCCTTACAGAAAGAATAATACATATTTATTTTCTGATAATAAATCTCTAGTTCATCTAAGGTTCCACCTAAAATAGTTGGCCTTGATATAACATCATTTTCAGCTACAAATAATTCATCAACATAGAACAAGAATTGCTCCATTAACTCATCTGAAGTTACATCAAAAGGTACCTTTAAAAGACTCCACTCTATTGTTTCTCTAAGTCTATATTTCTTAAGTCTATCTAAAACAATAATATAATCACTAATATCCATCTTTCTATAATAAGGTAAAGCCTCTTTCCTTGTACTCCATAACGCTAACTTTTCAATTAAAGGTAGAGTCTTTATCCTTAAAATAGCATCTGAAGGACCTATTACTGCTTCAGTAATAATTTTGTCTTCTCTTACAAGCTTATCCTTAATAACTTCAACATTGTTACCAACTGAAGCCACATAACCAACGTCATAAATGCCTTGACGTCCTGCTCTACCTGCTATCTGCTTAACTTCTTGCGATGTTAAAAACCTAACCTCTTCTCCATCAAATTTTTTAACAGATAAAAATATTATTCTTCTAATTGGAAGATTAACTCCCATGCCTATAGCATCAGTTGTAATTAATATCTTTGTTTCTTTATTTACAAATTGCTCGTACTGCTTCCTTCTAACCTCAGGTGGTAAATCACCATATATTAAACTAGCCTTTATTCCCTTTGATGAATATTCTTCAGCTAATTCTAAAACTCTCTTTTTAGAAAATACTACAATGGCATCTCCCTCTTCTACTTCATTATAATTAAAGGCCTTATCTTGAACCTCAAGAGGTATTCTTCTTTTATACTCTATAATTTCATATGGATCTCCACAATCATTTATAATCTCTTCTAAAATTTCTCTAGAATTTGATGCTCCACAGACATGAATTTCCTTAGCTCTCACACCAAGAAGTGCCCTACTCCATGCTGCTCCTCTTTGAGAATCATCAATCATTTGGATTTCATCAATTACTGCCACGTCATATTGTCTTTTTAAATCAAGCTTTTCAATAGTACAAGATACATGAGTAGCCCCCTCTGTTATTAACTCTTCCTCTCCTGTTTGAAGGTCGCATAACACTCCCTCATTATTTAACCTTTCATAATTCTCAAGGGCAAGAATTCTAAGAGGTGATAAATACACACCTTTATCACATTCCTTAAGCCTTTGAATAGCATTATAAGTTTTACCTGTATTAGTGTCTCCAAGGTGAATTACAAACTTTCTTCTCATTCCACGTGCTTCCCTATATTCATCCTTAGGATTCTTAGGGAAGTTTTCTTCAAACTCTTCTGAAACCATCTTTGGAATATGCTGTTTAGTTAAAACAGTCATTATACCTGAGTTCAAAAGACTATTATAGTTTCCTCTCACAACTTGATAATAATCAAAATCACAATTGTTTTTCTTATTATAGTTTTCCAGTATTTTTTTAGCTATGTATTCTAATAATTCTTCATATCTTTCTAATAAATCCTTATACTCTTTAAATCCCTCATTCTTCATACCCATAAGAAGAAGTATTTTCTTTCTAACTGTAGATTCATGCTCCATTAATGCTCCACCCTTTGAATGGTGAGCTATTTCTTCTATTTGATTAATTTGACTTTTTAGCTTTTTAAATTCTCTTTGAGATGCATTCTTCTTCATGCCTTGCCTCCTACTTATTAACCTATTACATAATTATACAATACTTCCTCTATTATTTTAATTTATATCCTATATATTTATATTTTTAAAGCCTAATACCTGCCTTTTTATTTTTCTCCCTAATATGTTTACCAAAAAAATACCGCATATTCGTTGAATAATACGGTATTTTAATAGTTAATTTTATTTTTAATTTACTCTAATATTCTCTCTTCTTTTCCCATACTTTATAACTCCACCCAAAGCAACTAGTAATGAAAGTAAAGTATATAACAATGAACTTGAATCACCTGTTTTAGGTAAGTTATTATTAGAATTATTTCCAACACTATTATCTTGACTACCATTTGGTTTATTATTTTCTTGGCTACCACCTGGCTTATTACTCTCTTCATCATTAGAAGGCTTATCTTCTATTATCTTAAGATTATCTATTGCATTTTGTAATGTTTTTACAGTATCTAAAACTATATTGTAGTTTATATTTTTATCTATTAGTATAGCTTTAGCTTTATATACAGCTTCCTCTAAAGCATTGAAACTTTCATAAGTATATTTATCTTTATTTAAAGATTCTGCTTTTTCCACTAATGATTTTAATTCTTCTAAGCTTTTATTTATTAAGTCTGATTTCTCCATTCCAGCAAATCTTTCTGTAAAGTTAATATTAAGCTCACTATAATTTCCATCACCAGTTAAATAATTTACATCAAAGAAAGTTCTTTCATCTTCACTTAAAGTTGCTGCGTATGGTGAAAAAGTTGAAAGATAAATCTTATTTTCATTTTCATCAAACTCTGCAAATTTAAATAAAGCATTTCCACCATTATATGCAAATTGATAATCAGCTAATACATTAAATACTTCATTACCAAAGTCATTAATTAAAATTTCATCCCCTGACCCATGACTATGTCCACCAATCATCATAAATACCTGATTGTACTTCTTTACTACATTCCAAACTTCTTTTCCTTTTTCACTTAACTTAATATCACTAGGCGCAGTATCTGAACAGTTTTGTAAATCATGGCTTGTAACAATCGTAGGTATATTAGTATTTGATAAAACCTCTTCAACCCATGATAAATCAGTATCAAAACTATGATAATCAATGGCCAAAGTCATATATTTATAAGATCCACCATCATTCACCATATAACTACTACGTCCTGAAGGGGATGTTCTAACAACATAATCTTTAGTTAACTTACCATATTCACTGTCACCACCAAAATACTTATCAAAATATTCTGGCCAATCATGATTACCTGGTTGCATAAGTAAATTAATACCAGCTGATGGTAACTTATTAAATAATAGAGCATTATTCCATTGCTCTTCATTATTACCATTTTCAACTATATCACCCAAATTAGCTACAGATATAATATTAGCTTTATTTTTATTTTCAATTATCCAATCCATTGCAGTATCCATAACATTCTTTCTAAATTTAATAGTATTTTGAGTGTCTGGTAAAAATACCATATTATAATTACTTTCACCATTTAAAGAGAACTCATCATTATTTCCATACTCACCAACATACTCTTCTGGATTAGTAACTAACCACTGTGATTTATCTAAAGCCCCCTCAGATATTCTAATTTCTTGATAATTCCCCCTAGCAAACTTATCTAAAAGTTGATTTCCCTCTTTCCACCAACTAGATCCAACTCTAAAATGCCCGTCATTAGGATCTGCATATAAACCAACCATATCACCACTAACATAATCTCTAAATGCTTCTGCTCCATTTACAAAAGTACGAATAGTTTTATTATCATTAACTATGGCAATATGGTACCAAACTCCCCCCTTGTCCATAGATACAGACCATGATGCTGAATCCATTTTATGACTATCATCTTTATTAGCTGCTAAGAATTGAATTTCCTTACAGTTAGAAACTGCAACATTCATTGTTCCAAGTTCAGGCTCATCCATACTTTTAGAATCACCTTGTCTAGCTAAAAGAGACATCCAACTATCTGAAACTGTCCAATCACTAGGTAATTTATAAACGAGCTCTATTGTATACCCATTTTCAAACTCTTCTTTATTGATAGGTGCATTATCTACAGTAATAAAGTCTGCACCAATTTTATTAACACTATCTCCATTAATAACTACGCTTCCTTTAGCATCGTCATACATCTTATCATCAGAAAAACTTATGTATTTACTATAATCATCTACATCACCATAGGTGTTCATTCTTAAGTTGTTTCCATTTCCACTTACATCTTTTAAAACTAAATTATTATCGGCAATACTTCCACTTTCAATATTACTTGAATCAAATTTCCACTCTGCAATTACATTTACCTTTTCCTTTACATAAGCAGAAACAATGCTTGTGCCAGATACTACATTTGTTATTGTAACCCCAGCAAGAAGTAGAGTACTTAAAACTCTTTTTTTAACATTCTTCATCTCATTCTCCTCCTCACAATATATAGTGATTTTCTTTTGGAATCAATTAATATTCTACATTATTTTGTATGTATTGGTGTTAATGACCAGTTAGATTGTTGTTAAATAATAACTAAAAATATAACTACAAAATCTAATAGGAAAACTTAATGAAATCTTTATATTGAATAATATCAATTCAAAACAGGCTCTTGATTTACATATTTTAATTACTCTATAAATAGTTTATTTAAAAAAGGAAAATAAATTTCAACTACCAATAACCATATTACCAATAGTAACATAGATTAATCTTAGAATGATTATATGGGAGGTGTGGATTGTCCACTTTCAGAATTATCTCCTTTGATGGTGGTGGTATAAAGGGAGCTTTATCTACTAGAATACTGAAAAGACTTTACTTGGATAATCCTAATCTTTTGAAAAAAACAGATCTTTTTGCAGGAACATCTACTGGAGCCTTAATAGCTCTATCCTTAGCCTATGGACTTAATGGCAAGGAAATAGATGATATATATTGCTACAAGAATATAAAAAACATATTTTCTCCAAAAAGATTTAACTTGCTTCATTCAAGATATAAGGATAAAAGCTTGAAAAATTTCATAGAATCCACCATATCAAAAGAAGCTACTTTAAATGACCTCCAAAAATATGTATTTATTCCTGCCTTTCATTTAAAAGGAGTAAATCAAGATCACTGGCAGGGAGTATTCTTTAATAATTTAACAGAAAATATTACTTCACATGAAAGGTTAGTAGATGTAGCTCTAGCTAGTTCAGCTGCTCCAACTTACTTTCCTTCTCATAAAAATTATATAGATGGAGGTGTTTTAACTAATTCACCTGCTATTGCATCTTTAATAACTGTACTACACAACATGAAAGGAAAATATACCCTAGATGATTTTAAGGTATTATCAATTGGAACTGGAATAACTCCTAAAAAAATCAGTTCTAACACAAAAAATTGGGGAGTTCTTCAATGGGCAATAAAACCTTTTTCAAAGGTTAAACTACCTTTAATTTCAGTTCTACTAAATGATGATGCTGCATTGGAGGATTTATATTGTAGTGAATTGCTTGGAGATAACTATCTTAGAATAAACCCAATTTTGCTAGAAGATATAGAGATAGATGACTATACTAAAGTACCTTTATTAAAACTAACAGCTGATAATTATAACTATGAGAAGGCTAATAAATTTATAAGAGAACAATTTCTAGAATGAGGGGGAGAAATGTTTGGTTATATCACACCTTTAATGAGTGAACTTAAATTGAAAGATTACGAAAAGTTTAGAAGTTATTATTGTGGCATGTGCTATTCTATAAAAAATAAATTTGGAAACATACCCAGACTTGGGTTAAACTATGACGCTACATTTTTTGCTGTATTAATGGATGGACTAAATTCTGAAGATACAAAATCCTTCAAAACAAAATGTCTTAAACATCCATTAGAAAACAGAGAGTGTATTGAAGCAAATAGTGCTTTAGACTATGCCACAGATTTAAATATGGCTTTAATATACTACAAACTTCTAGATGACTATTTAGATAATAATAGTTTAAAAAGTTTAGCATTAGTAAAATCACTTACTCCTTATTACAAAAAAATATCTAACAATAATTTAGATAATATCATTAAAGATAATTTAAATAAGCTTCACTCCTTAGAGCGTAGTGGAAATTTTAGTTCTCTTGATGAAATTAGTCATCCCTTTAGTCATATAGTTGGGGAAGTTCTTAAGGAATGTCCTTTTAAGCTAAAAGACGCTGGAAAGGAGGCACGAAATAACTTATATCTATTTGGCTATTACTTTGGAAAATGGATATATTTAATTGATGCTTTTGACGATTTAAAAGAAGATATGGAAGGAGGTAAGTTTAATCCCATCTCCAAAGTTTATAATAAAAAGAATTATTCTTATGAAGAACTTTTAGATATAGTTAGGGAAAAGGTAGATTTAATATTAATGACACTAGCTTCTAGCTGTAGTGAAAAACTAAATGACTTACCTTTAGTTAAAAATAAAGAAATAATCGAAAACGTCATTAATTTAGGATTAATGGATAAATATAATCATATTTTATTAAAGCTATGAGTATATTTATATCAAAGCAATAGAATGCAAGGAGTATACAAATTTATGGATCCTTATAAAGTTCTTGGTGTATTACCTCACTCTTCTGAGGGTGAAGTAAATCAAGCTTATCAAAAAATAGTACAAACTTATAATACTGATGACCTTCAAGATGATTCCATTAAAACATTTTATACTGAAAAGCTTAACGAAGCAAATGAAGCTTATCGAATAATCTCTCATAACATTGCTTGTGAAGAAGTACGTGAAATGATAGAAGATGATGACTTCGTTGCTGCTGAAACAAGGCTTAATTTAGTTTCTGATATCTCATCTGCAGAATGGAATTACTTAAAAGGTGTTTTGTTACTTAAGAAAGGATGGGTTGAATCTGGTGTTAACCATATAAATAAGGCTGCAACCCTTAATCCTTATAATAACGAATATGTTTCTGCCATGAATACGCTTAATCAAAAAGTTGGTTCATATAAACAAAACTTTTCAAATGCTAAAACTGGTGGCAGTGGAGGCGGAGGTCTTTGTGGCGGTAACAACAACTCTAGTGGAGGAAAAGGCGGATTATGCTAAAAGGCGGAAGGTTTACCCTTCCACCTTTTATTTTTCTTCATTACAAAGATCCTCTACTAAATTATTTAAATTTAAATGATTTTGGATTTCCTCTTCTATAATTCTATCTAAAACATTATTCTTCTGTATTAAGTTTCTTAGTGAAGATGATACAATAACACCTTCCTCTATCTCTTCCTTTGCTTGAACTATTATTTCTTCCTTAGAGCCATCCTTTTTTTGCTCTTTTAAAGCTTCTTTAAAACTCTTATTTTTTTCTTCCCCTCTACCTCCATCATCCCTTATCTTTGACGGCCTTTTCCCCCCATATACCTTTTTTACCTCATACTTATTTACAATCTTATTAATATCAGTAGTTCTCCACATAATAGGCTTTCCCCCTTCCTATTCTTATTTATATTATCGTCCCACTTTGTTATATATTTACAATTTAAAAAAGAAGACTTTAAAAAGTCCTCTTAAATTAATGTATTTATTTTATTTAGATCTTCCTTTGTATCTATATCTAAAACTTCAAGCTCATTTTCAATTTCATATTCAAAAACATTATTTAAATTATTTAATATTATACTTTTTCCTCCCATATCCCCATTAAGTTCTAAAAGTTCTTTAAAATATTTCTTTGGAAAAATATTGGGATTTCTTAGTTTGCCACAATACTTAGAACTTATTATTCTATCAGGATTTTCTTTAAATATTTCTATTAAATCCTTCATAGTTTTATCTGAAATATATGGTTGATCACATACTAAAAACATTACCCCATCACAATTCCTACACTCTTTTAATCCAAGCTTTATTGAATAAGATATACCTTTGTTTGGCATACAATTTCTAATAATTTTAATATCTCTATCCTTTAACATTTCTTTAAGCTCACTATATTGGGTAACTAAAATTATATCCTTAAACCCCACCTCAAAACTCTTTTCTATGATATGCATTGCTAGGGGCTTTTCATTATAAATGGATAATAACTTATTTCCATTAAATCTACTACTATTTCCAGCAGCTAGAATAATGGCATTAATCTTTATACATGATTTTTTTAACATACTACCATTGGTCCTACCTTTGTATATATTAATTCCAATTCTCTGTTATATACCCTTTTCATGCATTCAACAAATTTTATTTCATAGCCTTCTTTTGTACAATCTATAGTTTCCACTACACTTTTATCACTTAATATTACAATTTTATCGCCATATCTTAAAGCCAAATTAATATCATGAACAGTCACAAGAGCTATTAAATTATTATCTTTAATAAATTTATTTATAAATGAGAAAAAATCATGTTGCCTTACATAATCTAAAAATGTATTAGGCTCATCTAAAAGAAGGATTTTACACTCTTGCATAAGTATTCTTCCTAGATAAACCATTCTTCTTTCTCCCCCACTTAACTCTCCAATACACTTATTTTTCAAATGATAAATATTTAATTTCTTTAGAATATCATCAACCATCTTATAATGTTCTTCTGAAGGCATATCAAAAATACCTAAGTAAGGTGTTATTCCCATTAAGATAATATCTTCTACCATATAGTTTTGATTTGTATGTATATATTGAGGTATATAAGATATTAATTTTCCTCTTTCCTTATTACTCCACTTTAAAAACTCATTATTATCATATTTAATTTTTCCATTTTTATATTTTACTAATCCAGAAATAGTTTTCAAAAGAGTTGTCTTTCCTGCTCCATTAAGACCTAATAGTATAGTTGTCTCTCCTGGCTTCAATTTGATGTTTACATTCTTTAAAATTTCTTTTTCATCATAATTAACGCTTAAATTTTCAATTATTAATTTTTTAGATGTATCTATACTAATCCCTTCTTTCTACATAGTAGATATACTAAAAATGGAGCACCCACTAATGATGTTAATATGCTTATAGGTATTTCTGTTGTTGATATTGTTCTTGCAATTGTATCTGCTATTATCATCAATATTCCACCTATTAGTAATGTTGTAGGCATTATCTTTGAAATATCATCTTTAGAATAAGACTTAACTATATGTGGTGCTAAAATTCCAATCCAACTTACAACACCTGCAACTGAAACAACAGCTGAAACTAATAATGTTGCTGCTAATATAGCAACTATTCTAATTCCATTTACATTAACGCCTAATAATTTTGCTTGAGTGTCTCCCATGGTTAAAACTTTAAGCTGCCATCTAACTAAAAATAGTACTAATGATGCTATTAATGTTAGTATGAATACTATAACTACCTTAGACCATGAACTATTATAAAAACCTCCCATAAGCCAAAAATCAATTGCTGGAAGCTCTTTATATGGATCTGCAAAATATTTAAATATCATTATAAAAGCTGAAGCTATAGCTCCTGTTACTATTCCCGAAATAACCAAGGCCAAAACCTTATTGCTTTTCATATTTTTAGAAAGGAGCATTGAAAAAATCACTGCTCCTATTCCAAAAATAAATGACATAACTTGTAATAATATTGTTGATGAAGAAAATAATACTATAGCTACAACTGCACCTAAAGAGCACCCTGAAGTAACTCCTAATACATCAGGTGAAATTAATGGATTTTGAAATATACTTTGAAATACCATTCCTGATAATGCTAAGGCTCCACCACTAATTACAACAAGTAATACTCTAGGAATCCTAATATTCATTAATAAATTAAAATCCTGAGAGTTTGTATCCATACTAAACAAGGTTTTAATAACTTCTTTAAACTCTATATTATATCTTCCTATACTTAATGATACTAATATTAAAATAAAAAGAACTATTCCATGTAATAATATAGATTTCTTTAATGTCATAGGCCAAGTTCCTCTTCGCTTACTTCTATATCATAAAACTCTTTATAAAATTCTTTTGCATCCTTTATATAATCTTCTTTAGAATATAAATCTGGATGTAGATTATTTTCAAGCCATAGAATTCCTAACATAGATGATGGAGTTGGATAATCCCATGCTTCTAAAGTTGATGGAAACACATAAACCTTATTATTATTTATAGCATTTACTCCTTTAAGTCTTTCATCTTTTAAAATGTCATCTTTAGAATAGCTTGCATATCCAACCATATAAATTACATCTGGATTCTTTTTAACTAATTCTTCAACAGAAATGGTTGTCCAATATCCATCTGTAAGTTCTTTTGTAACATTTTCTCCTCCACATACTTCGAACATATAGTTTTGATACATCTTAGATGTACATGTTTTTAAAACACTATCACTACCTGCTAAATATACATTTTGTTTTTCTGTAAGGTTCTTATTTAATTCTTTAACCTTAGAAATGGTATCATCATAGTAATTTACAAGCTTATTAGCCTTTTCTTCTTTTCCTACTGCCTTACCAATTAATTTAACTGTTTCTTTAAACTGATCCAATGTCTCAGGTTCTATAGCTATTACTGGAATCTTTAATTCTTCAAACTTAGGTATAAATTCTTTTAATCTAGTAGGTATAATTACTAAATCTGGATTTAAATTAGCACACTCTTCTACATTAATCTCCTTGGAAGTACCTACTGCTGGTAGATCTATTAATTCTTTCGCTACCTTCTTATACATTTCCCTGGTCTTTGCTTTAGCTTCTATTCCAACTAACTTATCCTGCACCCCCAAATTAATTAAAAGAGATGTTGAAATATAATAACTAGATACTATTTTTTCAGGTGTACCATCTAATTCAACTTCCCTACCTAACTGGTCTACAACTGTTACTTTATTATCTTTAGATTCCACATTATTTGAACCACAGCCAACAACAAATGTGCTCATCAATATTCCTATAATAAATAGGCTCATAATTTTCTTAAACTTCTTCATAATTTACCTCACCCTTTTAACAATAATTTTATAATGTCTAATATCATTTTATTGACTTCATTTATTTCATAATTTGTTAAGTTATCTATGTCAAAAACTACAGTATCTTCACGCTTAATTATATCTATTAGAAATTCATTCTCAGCTTTTTGTAATACTCCTAAAACAACTTTATTACTATCTAATGCCTCCACTATCCTCTTCTTAAATGTATATGCATTAAATTCTAACCTTCCTATTTCATCTAAAAGAATAAGCTTTGTATTTCTACACTCAATACTTTTTTCTAATATAGATGCACCTACAACCTCAAAACTTTCAAGGATTGGAATGCATTTTTCTTCTCCAATCTTAATGGAAATCGGGCTATTATTACCTACACAATCTACATATCCATTTAAGTAAAACCCTCTAGCTTCATTATTTATGTAATATGGTAAAGTCCTATATCCAGAATAATTTATATCTAATTCATTAAGAATATTATTTATCATGGTACTTTTACCACTTCTCTTTTTACCAGTTAAAAATATATTTTTAGTTTCCATATCTTTTATAAGTCAGCGAAGTAATCTTCGCTGACTATTCCTTTTCTACTTATTGATAACTGCAACCACTTCAATTTCTATTGGTGCATCCATTGGTAGCTTTGCAACTTGGAAACAGCTTCTAGCTGGTGGATTCTCTTTAAAGAATTCTCCATACACTTCATTTACTGAAGCAAAGTCATTTAAATCCTTTAAAAATACAGTAGTCTTAATAACATTTTCTAGAGCTGATCCACTCTCTTCTAGTATAGCTTTAACATTTTCTATACTTTGCTTTGTTGCTTCTTTAATATCTTCAGGTATTTCCTTAGTTTCAGGATTAATTGGTAATTGACCTGATGTAAATATTAAATCTCCAACCTTAACTCCTTGTGAATATGGTCCAATAGCTGCTGGCGCATTTACTGTATTAATTATTTCTTTATTCATTTTCATTTCCTCCAAATCAATAATTCTATTTTTTTGACTTTTTATAAAAAGTATTTTCTAATGGTAATTTAGTTCTAAATACTCCATCAAATTTATAATAAGCACCTTGAACTGCTGGTGCAGTAGGGATACATGTTATCTCTCCTACCCCTTTAGCACCATAAGATAAATCATTAGTATTTTTTTCTATAACCATAGCCTTTATCTCTGGTACTGCTGTTGCTCTTAATAACCCTAATGTTCCAAATTTTGCAGTAGGCACACTATTTTTTAAAGGATAATCTTCAGTAAGAGCATATCCTAATCCCATAACTACTCCACCCTCAATTTGCCCTTCAACATTCTTTGGATTTATAGCTTTACCAACATCATGAGCTGCTACAACCTTTTTTAATTTTCCATTTTCATCTAAAATAACAACTTGTGTTGCAAACCCATAAGCAACATGGCTTACTGGATTCTTTTTATCACTTCCCATTTTATCTGTTACTCCTGAGAACTCACCATAGAACTCTTGCCCATTAAGAGCATCTAAAGTTCTTCCATTTAAAGCTTCCTTAACTTTTAAAGCAGTTACTCTAACAGCTTCTCCTGTGAAAGTTGTTTGTCTTGATGCCGTTGTGGTACCTGAATCTGGTGTTCTTCTAGTATCAGGCGCTTCATATACTACCTTATCTGGAGTAATATCTAATGTCTGACATAGTATTTGAGTTAATATTGTTCCTAAACCTTGTCCAATACAAGCTGCTGAACTTCTTATATGAACCTTTCCATCTTTTATTTCTAAGATGCATCTTCCTATATCAGGAAGTCCTACTCCAATACCAGAGTTTTTAAATGCACAGGCAATACCAACATATTCATTGTTGTCATATACATCTTTTACAGCTAATAAAGTTTCTTTTAAAGCTGTACCAGGATCTGCAATTTGGCCATTTGGTAACTCTTGTCCTGCTTCAATTGCATTCCTCCATCTAAATTCCCAAGGTGATATTCCAACTAACTCTGCTAATTGATTTATATTACATTCAGTAGCAAAAGCTGATTGCGTAACACCAAAACCTCTAAATGCACCACCTGGAGGATTATTAGTATATACTGCAATTCCTTCCACCTCTGAATTCTGATAATTATATGGACCTGCTGCATGAGTACATGCTCTTTGTAATACTGGGCCACCAAGAGATGCATAAGCTCCAGTATCAGCAATTATCTTTGCTCTCATTGCTGTAAGCTTGCCATTTTCATCACATGCTGTTGTAAACTCCATCTCCATCGCATGTCTCTTTGGATGAACCTTAATACTTTCAGCCCTTGTCAAAGTCATTTTTACAGGCTTTCCAGTTAAGTATGCTAGTAATGCAGCATGATGTTGACAACTCATATCTTCTTTGCCACCAAATCCTCCACCTACATACTTAGATATTATCCTAACCTTATCCTCACCTAATCCTAATAAGTGAGTTATTTCATGTAAATCATCATAAACACTTTGACTACCTGTATAAACTATTAATTCTTTTTCTGTTGGAACTGCCATGGCAGATTCAGGTTCTAAAAATGCATGCTCTGTAAATGGAACTGAGTAATGGTTAGTAACAACATACTTAGAATTTTTAAGAGCTTCATCTACATTGCCTCTTTTTAAGACTTCCCTTACTAGAATGTTGCCATCCTTATGAATTTTAGGAGCGCCTTCCTTCATTGCTTCTTCAGGTAATGATAGCGGTTCTAACTCCTCATAATCCACTTTTATTAGGTCTGCTGCCTTCCTTGCAATGTCCATTGAAGTTGCAGCAACCAAAGCTATAGCATCACCTACATATCTAGTTTCCTCTCCTACTTCTATAAGAGCTGGCCAATCTTTCTTTAAGTGTCCTCCATATCTCTCTCCAGGTATATCTTTAGAAGTTACTACCTTAACTACTCCTTCTAACTTCTCTGCATGAGAATAATCAATATTTTTAACTAAGGCTCTTGGATATTTACTTCTTAATGCAAATCCATATATCATACCATCAATTTTCATATCATCTACATATTCGCCTTCAGCTAATATCTTATCCTCTGCATCAATTCTTCCCATCTCTTCCCCAACAATACCCTTACAGAATACTGTTGGAACATCTCTATTTTCCCTAAGGATTTCTGCTGCCATAAGTACTGCTTTTTCAATTTTTACATAGCCTGTACATCTACAGATATTTCCCATTAATGCCTTTTTCACTTCATCTAATGTAGGATTTAAAGTTTTAATAAGTAAAGCTTTTGCACTAATTACCATTCCAGGAATACAAAATCCACATTGTACTGCACCTGCTTCACTAAAGGCATAAGCAAATACCTTTTTGTCCCTATCACTTAATCCTTCAACAGTTTGTATTTCCTTTCCTTCTATCTTATCTGACTTTAAGATACATGCTTTTGTAGCCTTTCCATCAACTAAAACCATGCATGCACCGCAAGCACCTTCCCCGCAACCATTTTTTACTGAAGTAAGGTCACATTCCTCTCTTAAATAATTAATAAGAGTTCTCCCCTCTTCAATCTCTGCATCTCTGCCATTCAATTTAAAATTCACCATACTTTTGCACCTCATCTCTCAACCTTTTTCTACTTACAAACTGTCCAAAGGCCTTATCAGAAAGTAGCTTTCCATCTTTAACTACTTCTTTTCCTCTTAAGAATACCCTTTCTATTTTTCCTTTTACCTTATATCCCTCATATGGAGTATAATCAACATTTTGAGTTTGATTTTTCCATGTTATTACCTCTTCTTCACTTGGATTTAGAACTAATATATCCCCATCACTACCTTCTGCTATTACTCCCTTATTCGGGTATAATCCAAAAATCTTAGATGGATTTTCAGAGGTTATTTCTACTAGTTTATTAATAGAAATTCTCTCTTCTCTTACTCCAAATGAATAAAGTAATATCATGCGATGCTCTACTCCTGGTGCTCCGTTTGGTATTTTAGAAAAATCTTTTAATCCTATTTCTTTTTGATTCTTATAATTAAAAGAACAATGATCTGTAGCAAGAATTTGTATGTTACTATTAGCGATACCTTTCCATAAAGCATCATTATCTTCTTCTGATCTTAATGGAGGAGACATAACATATTTTGCTCCATTAAAACCGTCATCAACTTTTCCTTTATAAGCTTCTTTATTTAGCAAAAGATATTGAGGACATGTTTCTACAATTACCTTAACTCCTGATTTACGTCTTCTAATTATTTCATCTAAGGCCTTTTTAGTACTTAGATGTACTATATATACTGGATAATCAACCTTTTCAGATATATCTAAAATCCTTTTAACAGCAGCTAGCTCAACCTCATCTCCTCTAGAAATCTCATGATATTTTGGCTCTGTCTTGCCTTCTAAAAGAAGATTAGAAACATTTTTAACTATTTCATCACCATCTTCACAATGAAATGAAAGTACAATCCCTAATTCTTTAGCTTTTTTTAATGCTTCTTCTATTTCGTAATCCTCTACTTGAAGAGTATCCTTATATGCCATATACATCTTAAAAGAAGGTATCCCTCTTAAAACCATCTCTTCCATTTCTTCAGAAAAATCTTGATTCCATTCTGTTATACTTAGATGATAACTATAGTCACAATAACATCTTCCATCTGTTAAAGTACTATAATGCCTTAAATCATCTGAAAATCTTTGTCCTTTTATATGATTTGCATAATCAATAATTGTTGTAGTACCACCAACTAATGCAGCTTTAGTTCCTGTTTCAAAATTATCTGCAGTTCTTGTTACTCCAACGTCTAAATCAAAATGTGTATGAGCATCAATTCCTCCAGGGAGAATATATCTCCCTGAAACATTAATTACTTCATCTCCATCAACTTCTAGATTCTCTCCCATAGCTTTAATTATCCCATTTTCTATTCTTATATCAGCTATATATGAATCTTTCGAAGAAACTATTGTACCACCCTTTAAAACAATACCCATATATTGCACCTTCTTATTTATATTGAATAGTTAATGCTCCTTTTGGACATCTTGTAACACATAATCCACAACCAAAACACTTATCTTCATCAATCTTAAGAACATCTTCAATAGTAATTGCATCATATACACAACTAACTCTACATTGACCACATTTTATGCACTTATCATTATCTACTACAGGCGGAATAGCTTCTGTCCTGAATGTTCTTTCATCAGCCTTTTTATGTGATAGTCCAATAATTTCTTTTACATCTTTATATCCATGCTCATCTAAGAAAGCATTTAACTCTTTCGCTATTTTTCCATATATTCCAGGTCCCTTTAAAATTGCTTCTGTACAAACTTCAACTGCTGATGCTCCTGCCATTAACATTTCTGCTGCATCTCTTCCACAAGTTACTCCTCCAACTCCTATTATTGGAATATTAACAACCCTTGATGCATCATATATATTTCTTACTGCTAAAGGTCTAATTGGTGCTCCTGATAACCAGCCATATCCCTTTTGACTTCCCATTATTGGATATCCTGTTTCTAAATCTATTGACATACATGGACCAAAAGAATTAATCATTACTAATCCATCTGCACCTGCATCCTCTAAAGCCTTTGCAATAGTTTGAATATCAGTATGTGGACTCATTTTCATAAATACAGGACAATCTAATGCCTTTTTAGCAGCCTTCATTGCATCAACTATTGGCTTTACATCAGTTCCAACATAGTGAGTTGATAACTCTACTGCATCTGCATAAGGCTTAACTAATGGTGCTATCTTTTCTATATCTTCTGCTTTATAGCCCATACTTACTATCATTGGAACTCCAGCACTTTTAGCTCTCTTATATTCTTTTTCTATCCATTGTTCCTTTGGAAGCTCTGACCATAATTCAGTATTTAAAAAACCTGAATTAGTTTTTGCCATACAAGGTCTTGGTACTGGTGCTGGATCAACAGATATTGTTTTAGTCACAAGTCCACCTGCTCCTCCTTCCACAGCTTTTACACATAAATCTCCATCTTTAGCACCTGGTCCAGCTGCTGTAAAGATAGGGTTCTCAAATTTCATTCCTAATATATTAACATTTAAATTTGCCATATTTTTCACTCCTCTATTTAAACTTCTTTAGAATAATCTGTTTGTACTAAATATTCTTTCTTCTCTCCTAAGATATTGAATAGTAAATTAAGTAATATTGCACATAGGCTTCCTGTGGTAATTCCACTATGGAAAAGTGTATTTACCCACTCCGGAAAATTCTGATAAAAAGTTGGAACAACTGTTGGAATCATTGATAGACCAATACTTACTGCAACTATTAATGAGTTCTTATTTCCATCAAACTCTACAGATTTTAAAGTTTTAATTCCACCTGAAATAACCATTCCAAACATTACAAAGCCTGCTCCCCCCAGTACTGGATATGGTATACAAGTAAATAATGCTGCCATTTTAGGGAATAACCCTAATAGAATTAATATTCCTCCAGATATTGCTACTACAAACCTACTTTTCACACCTGTTAAAGCAACTAAACCTATGTTTTGTGCAAAGGCTGTATGTGGAAAAGTATTAAATATAGAAGCCAACATTGTTGCTAATCCATCTGTCCTTAAACCTCTTGCTAAGTTTTTGTCATCTAAATCTTTACCGACCATCTCATGAATTGCAATTATATTTCCTGTAGCTTCTGTCATTATTACTAATACAACTAAAATAAGAGATATAATTGCTGATGCTTCAAACTTTGGAATACCAAAGTGAAATGGTAAATTCAAACTAAACCATCCAGCTTCTTTAAACATTGTAAAATCAGTCATTCCAATTACGGAAGCGATTACAGTACCTAATACAAGACCTAATAGAATTGATAGGTTTCCTAACATTCCTTTTAAGAACTTATTCATTAAAATTATTAGTATTAATGTAACAAGTGCCATAATAATATTTTCTGCACTTGCAAAACTTGGAGATGTAGCATCATTTCCCGCTGCCCATCTTACAGCAACAGGGATAAGGGATAATCCTATAATTGATACCACTGTTCCTGTTACCACCTTTGGAAAGAATCTTAATAGCTTTCCAAAAACAGGTGCCATAAAAAATGTAAATATACCTGCTATTAATACTGCTCCAAATATTGTAGTCATAGCAGATAAAGAGTCACCTTTATAGGAATCTGCTATTGCAACCATAGCACTAACAGTTGCAAAGCTTGTACCTTCTACCATTGGTATCTTAGCTCCAATTTTAGAACCAAGTCCTAAGGTTTGAATTAAGGTAGCAACTCCTGCAATTAGTAAATCTGCATTTATTAAAAAAACAATCTCACTTTGTGAAAGCCCCGCTGCATTACCAACTATTATTGGTACTGCTACAGCACCTGCACACATGGCTAATACGTGTTGAAGTGCTAATGCTAAGCTTTTACCTACAGGTAACTTTTCATCAACAGGAGCCACATTCATACTCTCATTATTCATACCCAATTCCTCTTTTCGAATTTAGATTCTATCCCATAGTTTCTTTGATAATTCTCTTGATTTAGAGAATATTTTCTCCTCATCAATTTCCATTAATTCTCTATTCTTCATTAAAACCTTTCCATTTACAATTGTTGTTAATACAGATTTCCCGCACATACCAAATACTATATGGCTGTTATAATTATCTTTAGTCATTGGCGTTAATGGGTTATATTCAACAATAATTACATCACCATAAGCTCCTTCTTCAATTACTCCCAATGTATTGTTAAAGAATTTATTGGCAATCTTAGCATTGTTCTCAAAAATCATTTTTGGTGTTTCCACCCAAGCCACATTAGAATCACACAAGTTATGTTTTTGAATTATATTTTCAACCTTCATTGATTCAAACATGTCTGAAGTATATCCATCTGTACCTAGACCTACATTAATTCCCCTTTCAATCATATTTAATACAGGGGCACATCCTACAGCATTCCCCATATTAGATTCAGGATTATTAACAATATTTGTTTTAGTAGCTTTTATTAAATCCAACTCTCTAGGATTTAAATGTATACTATGAACTGCTAGAGTCTTGTTTCCTAATATGTCGAAATCCATTAATCTTTCAGCTACTCTTTTTCCGCTTCTTCTTAATGAATCATATACATCATCTATTCCTTCTGCGGTATGTATATGATATCCAGAGTCTATGCCTTCCATTGCTTCCGCACATTTATATAAGCTTTCATCACTTAATGTAAAGGATGCGTGCATTCCAAACATTCCTTTAATCATATCGTCATCTTGGTTGTTTGCATGTTTTATAAAATCTATATTTTCTTTTATACCTTTATTTAAAATTTCTTCACCATCTCTATCAGAAGTTTCATAACACAAACAAGCTCTTATACCTAACTCTTTTGCCACATCTCCTAATTCAAATACACTTCCCTCTAAGTGCATTGGACTTGCATGATGATCAAAAACTGTAGTAACTCCATACTTAATACAATCTATTAAAGTTGTATATCCGCTATATCTTGTATCTTCAATTGTTAGCTCCTTATCTAATCTCCACCATAAATTTTCTAATATATCTATAAATCCCTTTGCAGGGGGATTATTTAGATTCATCCCCCTAGCAAAAGCACTATATATATGATGATGGGGATTGATAATTCCTGGCATTATTACATTTCCTTTTGCATCGATAAACTCTTCATTTAAATATTTATCCTTTAAATCCTTTGTCTTTCCTACTTCTTTAATAATGTTTCCATCAATGTATATACATCCATCTTCTAAATAGGAATTCTCCTTATCATGGGTTATCAATCTACCATTACCTATTAACATCTCTCTCTACCTACCTTTATTTTGTTACCACCATACCAGCTTTAATTTTGTTGTATACACCTTCTTCTATTACAACTTCACCATTTATGATTACATAATCTATTCCTTCTGGATATTGAGTTGGGTCAACATAAGTTCCCTTATCACATACTTTATCTAAATCAAAGATTACTATATCTGCAAAGTTCCCCCTGGCTAATTCTCCTCTTTCTTTAATTCCAAATGCATCAGCTGCTTTCTTTGACATTTTATAGACAGCATCTTCTACAGATAAAATATTTTTCTCTCTTACATACCTTCCTAATATTCTTGGGAATGATCCATATGCTCTAGGATGTGGTTTCCCTGATAACAAACCATCTGTACATACATTTTGTTCTTTTCTACATAGGAATTTTATTACATGTTCTTCTAATCCATAGAAATCTACCATTCCTACAGCATTTTCTTCCTCGTATAATAAGTCAAAAGTTGCATTTAAAGGATCTTTACCTTTGATTTTTCCGATTTCCTCTAAGCTCTTACCTATAAGATCTTTATTTTTTTCAGTTTTTACACTTGTTACAAAAATTTGATCTATGCCTGCAAAATCTACAAAGTTATCCCAGCCTGGTATGCCATGTTCCATATCATAAATCATTTTATCCCTTAGTTCTTTTGATTGTAGTCTCTTCATAAGCTCATCAGTTCCTCCGTCATGAGCCCAAGGTGGTAAAATTACTCCAAGCATTGTACTACCAGCAGCATATGGATATTGATCAAATGATACCCTAATACCTTCTTTTTCAGCCTCTTCTAGTAATTTCTCCATTTCATCAATATACTTCCAGTTGTTCTTTCCACATACCTTGAAGTGTGAAAAATGCACCTTTACTCCAGACTTCTTACCAATTTCTATAACTTCCTTCATAGAATCTACAATTGTATCCGCCTCACTTCTTTGATGTACAACAAAGACACCATCATATTCAGCAACTACCTTGCACATTTCTATAAGTTCATTAGTTCTTCCATAGGCGCAAGGAATATATATTAAACCTGTAGACAGTCCAAAGGCTCCTGATTCCATCTCTCTTCTTGTTATTTCACACATCTTAGAGATTTCTTCATCTGTAGCAGGTCTATTGCCTAACCCCATAGCTTCCATTCTTACATTTCCATGAGGAACTAAATAACATTCATTAAGTCCAACTCCATTATCTTTCATCATCTTTAGATAATTTTCTGTTGTTTCATATTCCCAATCAATTTCGTCTGTATCTCCATCAAGACCAGCTATATTTTTTCTCCAAGGACTTATAAATTCAGTAGGTAATGGAGCCATTGATATACCATCTTGTCCTAAAACCTCAGTTGTAATCCCTTGTCTTATTTTTATTTCATTATAAGGATTTACTAAAATCATTAAATCTGAATGACTATGAGTATCTATAAAACCTGGAGATACTACTCTACCTTTTGCATCTATTATCTTGTCAGCATTTTCACTAACTTTCCCTATTTCTTTTATTCTACTGTCTTCAATTAACAAATCACCTTTAAATGGTTTCTTTCCTGTTCCATCAACGATAATTCCATTCTTAATTAGAACTTTCAACACCCATCACCCTCTTAAATTACTTTTTATAAACAGACTTTAAGATTTCATAATACCCTTCAGCTCCTGTATATAATTGTTCTAATTCTATATATTCATCAATAGTATGAGCTAAATTTTCTTTAGATGGTCCAAATCCTATTGTCTTTATACCTTTTTCTCCTGCATAGTGAGAACCATTAGTACAGAAAGAGTATTGAGTTATCTCAGGATTAATTCCAGCATTCTTTAATCCCTTATATGCTGCTTGTACGAATTCATCTTCCTCATCATATAACCATGCTGGGAAGAATCTTTCTCCTTCTATTACCTCACCTGTATAACAAGTTTCATTTCCTCTTGCATATGAAACCTTAACATTTAACTCTGCATCTTCTTTTCTTAACTCTTCTAAAATCTTTTCTATTGGAGCTAATACAGATTCCTTAGTTTCACCCACTAATAATCTTCTGTCAAAAGTTGCTTTACAGTAATCAGGTACAACAGAAGCTCCTGGATATGGGGATGACTTAATATCTGTTAATACTAAAATTCCCTTTCCAAGTACAGGATGTACAGGAGTTTCTACTCCTTGAATTTTTTCAATAACCTTTGACATCTTGTAAACTGCATTCACACCTTTTTCTGGATTAGCTGAGTGAGCTGGTTTTCCAAAAGTTTCTATAACAATTTCTGCTCTTCCTCTTTGTCCTATTTTTAAGTTCATTTCTGATGATTCACCAATTATTACATAATCAGGTTTTACAAATGAGCTAATGCTTCTTGATGCTACACCTTCAAATAATTCTTCATGAACAACACCCGCTACATAAATATCTCCTTCAAAGTCTTTCTTAACATCTTCTGCAAAATAAGCTGCAGCAGAAATCATAGCTGAAGTTTGTCCCTTCATATCAGAAGTTCCTCTACCATAAATCTTTCCATCAACTACTTCTGCTCCAAAAGGTGAATATGTCCATTTAGAATCATCAGGAACTGGAACTGTATCAATATGCCCATCAAATAAAAGTTTCTTACCTGGCTTACTTCCTTTAATATGGCCAATTACATTACCATATGCATCAACATAAACATCATCATATCCTAAGTTTTTTAAAGCTTTCTTAATAACTCCTACTACTTGTCCTTCTTCTCCTGATATTGATTGATTTTGAACCATTTCTCTACATAAATTTACTAACTCTTCTTTTCTTTTTTCATTTAACATACCCTTATCTCCTTATATATTAATAATTTCCTTCCCAAACAATTTCTCTATATTTCTCAGGATCTGTATCCCCTTCTGTACTGAAAAGTAATACCTTTGAATCCTCATTTAATTCTAATTTTTCCCTTAATTCTTTATAATCGTCATTTTTCATAATTTCATATATTAAGCCTGTTGTAACAGCACCTGATTCTCCTGATACTACTCTCTTATCTTCTTTTAAAGGATTACCTAGTATTCTCATCCCCTTAGCTGCTACCCAGTCAGGACAAGAAACAAATACCTTTGAACAACTTTTTAATACTTCCCATCCAATTATGTTAGGCTCACCACATGCTAGTCCAGCCATAATAGTTTGCATATCTCCACCAACAACTCTTGGTTCACCATCATTTGCAACCGCTGATTTGTATAAACAATCTGCCTTATTTGCTTCTACTATTACAGTCTTAGGACAATCTTCTCCAAAAACAGAAGCAAAGAATCCTTGGATTCCACCAGCTAAAGAACCAACACCTGCCTGAATAAATATATGAGTAGGTCTTTCTACCTTATATTCTTTAAGCTGATTATAAGCTTCAAGTCCCATTGTTCCATAACCTTGCATTATCCATGCTGGAATATCTTCATATCCTTCCCATGCAGTATCTTGAATTACTACTCCATTATGCTCCTTAGCATATTTATCTGCTAATCTAACAGCATCATCATAATTCATGTCTGTTATACTTGCTTCTGCTCCCTCTTTTCTAATATTCTCTAATCTTATTAAAGAAGATCCTTTAGGCATGTACACTACAGACTTTTGTTTTAATTGATTAGCTGTCCATGCAACTCCTCTTCCATGATTTCCATCAGTAGCTGTTACAAAAGTAATTTCTCCTAGAGCTTCTCTCACTTCTTTAGAAATCATTTTTTCATAAGGTAATTCACTAATATCCTTTCCTAACTTTTCTGCTAGATATTTAGCCATGGCAAAGGATCCACCTAATACCTTAAATGCATTTAATCCAAATCTGTAGGATTCATCTTTAATAAATATTCCACCTAGTCCTAAAGAGTCTGCTAAATTATCCAAACTTACTAAAGGTGTCTCTGAGTATTGAGGAAAACTACTATGAAAGTTTTTTGCTTTAGATACTTCCTCAATACTTAAAAAATCTAATAAATCATCCTTATTTACCTTAGGTAATGTATTTTCTTTCCATTTAATATTCTCAATCATTTTCATCCCTCCTATGCTTATTCTTAAAGCAAATTTCATGCCAGTTTTTTCTTTATTTTTTCACTGGAAAAATACACTTTAATCTCATTTTGCCCTTTATAAAAGCTATTTCTTTATTAAATTTATATATAAAAAACAAGCGATTATCATTTTGAGAATTAATTCTCAAAATGATAATCGCTTAAAACATTCTATATTTCTAATTTGATAATATTATCTATACTTTTTCTCAAAATGATAATCATTTCATATCATCTAGCTTTCTATAAAGTGTAGCTAGTCCAATACCTAATTGTTTTGCTGCTTTTTTCTTTCCTTCTGTATCGTAACCATATTCCTCTAAAACCTTAGTTATATACTCCTTTTCAATATCCTTTAATGTTCTTATTTCATTATTCTCTAAAAAACTAAATTTATTTTTATCCTTTTCTTCTTGATATGCATCAACAAAAGATTTAGGTAGCATACTTCTCTTTACTATTCCACTTTCATCAGAAAGACTTACCATAAATTCAACAACATTTTCTAATTCACGTATATTTCCTGGCCAACTATATTTATGCATAATATTTCTTACGTCATTATCAATTGAATGAACATACTTATTATAAATTTGATTATATTTATTTAATAATCCCTTTGTAATAATATCTATATCATCTTCCCTATCTCTAAGTGGAGGTACCTCTATAGGAATTACATTAAGCCTATAATATAAATCCTCTCTGAACTTTCCTTCCTTTACAAGTTCTTTTAGATTTTTATTAGTTGCAGCTATAACTCTTATATCCAAGTGTTGTAATTGATTTGACCCAATTCTAACAACTACTCTTTCTTGCAATACCCTCAATAATTTTACTTGCAGATATAAAGGCATGTCTCCTATTTCATCTAAAAATATTACACCTTTATTTGCTAACTCAAACTTACCTATTCTTCCACTAGAACTTGCCCCTGAAAAAGCACCTTTAACATATCCAAACAATTCACTTTCAAGAAGAGTTTCAGGAATTGCTCCACAGTTAATTGCTATAAATGGTTTATTTTTTCTATCGCTTTCTGAATGTATAGCTCTTGCTACTAATTCTTTCCCTGTTCCACTTTCTCCAGTTATTAATACAGTAGATTTTGAATCTGCTATTCTTTTAACTTTATTTTTTAATGATTTTATTGCTTTTGATTCTCCTAAAATTGACTTCGTATTTGTTTTATTATCCCCTAAAGAAATATTTAAGGCATCCTCTTGTAACTTATGTAACTTATTAAATATCAATATCTTATCACATTCATCTATGCCAACTACATTGGGAATAAGCTTGCCAACAACATTAAATTCTTTTTCTTCAATTGTTATTTTAAAAGTTCTATTTCCATGATAATACTCCTCTACCTCGGTAATTTCTATATTTTTACCTATTACACTTGGACTCAGTTTTAATTCTTTTAATCCACAGTAATTAATATTTTGTATTGTGCCATCTCTCTTTATGGGTATTACACCATTATCAACAGAATCCAATATTTGTTTTAAAAAATTTAGATTCAAACGATTTAATTCAACTTCATTCTCTTCAATTATTTTTGCTGCAATTAATTCCCCAATTTGCTCTAAGAACGATACCATATTAGTTAAATTACCTTCTAGTCTCTTCTTTTGATCATAGCTACTACAAATTAATCCAATAATTCCAAAGGTCTCATCTTTATATTTTATGGGAACACATATCTCCATCTCTTCTATACAATTTCCGCATTGCTCACAGTTTTTACATAATTCATTTTCTCCAGGATTATTAATTATTTGAATTTCTCCTGTAGCTAATGCATGCTTATAAACATATCCAACCCTATCTATACTCTCATTAAGTTTATTACTATATAATCCAGTTCCAGCTATTCTAATTAAATTCTCATCAACTATCTCAACATCGATATTTACAATACTTGAAATAACTTTTGCATATCTATTAACAACTTTACTTATATCTTTAAGACGTAACTTAATCATTGTTTCCTCCCATATGTACTTCTCTTCACCTTTATACTAAATACCATAATTTATTATTAAGTTCTTAAGTTCTTATATTTATATATTTTTAAAAATAAAAGATCAGAAGTTTTGCTCCTGATTTTTATTATACTTTATCTTGCATTAATCTTCCATAAAAGACTATTCTTTGTTATTCAAGTTTCCTAAACGTGAAAAAAGATTTTGCTTTTTGCAAAACCTTTTTTTCTTTTAATATTCTATAAACTATTCTTTTATCCTTCTGTATCTCTTCCATCACTTGTATTAACTGGAATTGAATCTCCTAAAAATTTAGGTTCAGGCTTCAATACATTTACAAACAAAAAATCTTTTAACTGTGCAATCTTCTCCCTCTTCTTATAAGCATCCATATAGTAGTATTCTCTCTTATCTGAGGTATATCCATAAGCATCTATGCCAAGCTTCTCTGCTAAGTATAAAGCTCTAGGTAGATGATATTCATTAGTTATAATTATGGCACTTTCAACCTTAAAAATATCTTTAGCCCTATAAATACTATCATAGGTTGAAAAACCTGCATGGTCTAAAAAAATATCCTTCTCCTTTATATCTGAATTCTTTAAAATGTAATCCTTCATAGTTCCAACTTCATTATATCCTTCTTTTCCATGATCCCCTGAAAGAAGTAGTTTTCCCTCTACTCCCATATTTAAAATATCTAATGATGTTGATAACCTATCAGTTAAAATATCTGAAGGGGTACCATCTTCTCTAACACCTGCCCCAAGGACTATAATGGCATCAACTTTTTCTGGAAGAGTATCCTTTGTAACTATTCTCTTCTCACCTTTTGCTTGTACATTATTTATTATTACTAAGGCTCCACAAAGAATAATTACCAATATACACATAAATGTAACCATCATTTTTTTCAGAACCTTTATATATTTTTTCCCCTCCATATAATTTACCCCCCGAACTACTCTTTTGTTACATTATATCCTATAATTTTCTATTAACAATTACGAATTAGTTAAGATATTTTTGAAACAATAATACTATAAATACAATAATAGGAGGATTATTATATGGATAACAAAGAAATACTAGAAGCATTAAATTTTAGACACGCTTGTAAGGAATTTGACCCTTCAAAGAAAATAGGCGAAGATGAGCTTAATGTTATATTAGAAAGTGCACGTCTTTCTCCTAGCTCTATGGGAATTGAACCATGGAAATTTTTAATTATAGAAAATGAAGAGCTAAAAAAAGAACTTGGTTCTGTCTCCTGGGGTGGACAAAAGCAAATCCAATCCTGTAGCCATTTAGTTATTGCTCTAAGTAGAACTCCTAACCAAATTAGATATAATTCAGATTTCATAAACTATATTTTAAAGGATGTTCATCACATGCCAGATGAAGTTTCTGAAAAATATAAAGAAATAATGAAGAGTTTTGAGGAGAGCAAACTAAAAACAGAAGAACAGCTTCTTGACTATTCAACAAAGCAAACATATATAGCTTGTGCAAATATGATGACAATTGCTGCTTTTGAAAAAATAGATTCATGTCCTATTGGAGGATTTGATTTAGATGCTGTAAATAAAATTTTAGTAGAGAGAAACTTACTTGATACAGATAAGTTTTATGTAACTTTAATGATTGCTTTAGGCTACAGAAAAAATCCTCAACCTATAAAAACACGTCAATCATTTAAAGATATTTTTGTACTTGTAAAATAAAAAAGGTAGGGTAGATATTTATTTTGCTCGTTCCGTCGCAAGCTCCAAGTCACAGAAAAATAAATATATATTCCCTTCGTACTTAAGGTATTAAAAAAGGAGCTATCGCATTCAGAAGAGAATAGCGATAGCTCCTTTTATATATTTTACTAAAAGTTATTGTATATCTAAAAACAAATTATTTCTAATTAGAATTCATTCCAGCACAATCCACTTAACACCTGATTTTTACTATAACTTCTTAAGTTCTTAAGTTCTTAAAAACATACGAAGTTAACAACTTATCTTTTTATATTTTTAATTAATTCCTTCTTCCTTAAGTTGCTTCTTTTCAAATATCTTAAAGAATGGATAGTATATTATCATTGATATTGGTATTAATAAGAATACGAAAACTACATTTCTCCAATCTAATGAGCTTAAATAAGCTTGTGCAAAGAAAGGAGTAAATGATGGGTCAACTATGTATCCTGGTGTAATTAACCCTATACTTTGAACAAAATATGTAAGTGATACTGACACTATAGGTGTAATTAAAAATGGAATTGCAAGTATTGGATTAAACACGATTGGTCCACCAAATATTACTGGTTCATTTATTCCACACATTCCAGGTACTATTGATAATCTTCCTAATGTCTTTAAATGAGTTGATCTACTCTTCATCATAAGAATAATTAATCCTATTGTATTACCTGCTCCACCCATGATAGCTATTCTAAACATTTGTAAGTTCATAAGGTTTGTTGGCGCTTGTCCTGCTGATACTAATTCTGCATTTAATCCACTGTTAGCTATACCTAATGAAAATACTATAGGGAATATAATTGAAGTTCCGTTAACTCCAAATAGCCATAACAAGTTAGAAAAAGTTATTAAGAATATGAATCCCCATAAATTATCTACTACAGATAAAGCTGGTGTTAAAATTCCCATTATAGCATCTGGTAAATTCTTATCTAAGCTTGAAACTAATATAATATTTAATCCATAAAGAATTACTATATTAGCTACTACAGGTAATATTGAATTAATAAATGATGTTACAGCTGATGGTACTGAATCTGGTAACTTAAACTCAAGACCCTTAACTTTTAGGAATCTTGATATTTCAACAGATAGTACAGATATAATAATTGCTACAAATAATCCATCTGCTCCTAAATATTGAGTAGAAATTCCACCTTCTACAGCTGGTGCACAAATCATTAAAAATACTGATAATGAGATTAATCCTGAAATAGAAGCTTTCATTTTATATTCATTAGCTAATGAGTATGCAATTGAGAATGCACTCATAAGTCCAAACATACCCATTGTCATATTAAATGGTGCTGTTAACATAGCATAATTTTCAACAGCGAATTCTTTCCAAGATAATAATCCCTTAACAAAGAAATTTGCAGTATCTGCATTAACTAAATCTGGATTTATAGGTGGGTTTGCAATAACTAAGAATAATGCTCCCACAACAATTAATGCTAAAGGCATCATCATACCAGCAGATATTGCCTTTAAATGTCTTTGATTTCCTAACTTACTTCCTATTGGTGATAAAACCCTATCTAATTTATCTAAAAACTTATTTCCTTCCATAGCCCACTTCCTCCTACCATGCTATTTTAGTATTGCCATCCATTGAATTTAAATGCTGATTCAACTGCCTCTTCTGGCTTATATGTTTCTAAGATTTTTCCATAACGTTCTTTATAGTCATTGTCTACTTCCATTTGAGGTATAACCTTACTTGCTTCATTTAAGAAATGGAATGAGTCTCTTCCCATTTCAGCTCCTCTTACTGTATGCTTATCTAATGCATAGTCAGGTATTTCTGGAACCTCACCCATAGCAAATCCTTTTATTACAATGTTCTTAAGAAGATCGCTTGATCTATCCTTTTCACATGCACAAAGATATCTTATAGCATGAATAAAGTATATTGGTCTATCTCCATCTGCATAATCAAATTGTAATCTCATTTGGTTAAGATTATTTACTAATATAGCTGCATTAGGATCTCCCATACCAATATCTTCAACAGTTATTGTTAATAGTCTTCTCCATAGCTTGTCTTCCATTTGAGGTGATGTAATATACATTTCATATGCAAACTTACATGCCTCCTCAACTAGTCCTCTTCTAATAGACTTTTGTAGAGCTGATATAACTTCATCTCCATTTAGTCCATTACGAGTTTTTGTTCTTGCCCATGGGTCTTGAGTGAATTTGTTGCTCATAGTACATTCTCCTTTGTTAATTTTATATTTTAATTATTAATTAGCTTATTGTATAATACCTTAGAGGTGATTTAATGAATATTGAACTTTTATCTCATAAACACAATCTAGATACATTAGAAAGAAAGTTACTTCAGTATCTTTATGATAATATTGATGAAATAAAATCTATAGGTATAAGAAAACTTGCATCAGATAACTATACCTCAACATCTATGGTATATAAATTAGTAAAAAAACTAGGTTTTGAAGGTTATTCTGATATGATTCATTACATATCCTACACTTATAATAAAAGTGAAAATAATAATGAAAATGCATATTCAAAACTTTATAATACTGTAAAACCTTATAAGAAAGAATTTAATTCAATTCTTTCTGAATATAAGAATAAACAAATTGTTATAACTGGCATGGGTTTTTCAGATATAATATCTAATTTTATTAGTGAAGCTTTATTTCTAAAAGGATACAGCTGTGCACATACACTACATCTTCAACTACTTTCCCCAGAAAATAAGGATAACCTATTAATAATAGCTATATCACGTTCTGGAAAAACCTCTAGACTAGTAGAACTAGTTGAAGAAGCTAATAATCATGGATTTAAAATTATTTCCTTTACAGCTAATAAAAATTCTAAATTAGCTAAAGCCTCTACCTTATCTGTTCCAATTGGAAGTTATGATAGCTTTAAAAGTATTTCAGAAGAATTCAACACATTTTTCGGTGAATTACTTCTTATCTTCGAATATCTTACAAATTAGCTATACAATTAACTTAATTTGTCTACACTATTTAAAATTATTATAATAACTTTTTTCTATATATTCATTAATTTATATACTTTAAAAACATGTTTCGAAATTAATAACATTTTATCTTGAGAATGTACGTGTTTTACATATTTTCCTAGACGTAAAAAAAGGGGCTGTATCAAAATAAATTTGATACAATCGGATAAAAAGAAAGAAGAGAATTCATGAATTTGAATTCTCT